>JBGGMQ010000121.1:0-4092 GCA_041287975.1 Verrucomicrobium sp.
CTCTCCCTGACTGAGATAAATGCCCGCGCCAGTAACAGCCGCGTTGCCGGTGATCACGCAATTGACAACCCTCACCTGCCCCAGGTAACCGGACGCCCAGACCCGGATGCCAGACTCGCTTTGGAAATAAGGGGAGGAGTGTTTAAGCACCATGCCATCGAGCACGGAGCCGCTCAGGTCCAGACTCACAGCAGCCGAGGTCGTGGTGGACGCAATCACAGCCGGTGCCGCGACCCGCTCGCTCATCAAGAGGATGCGTTTTGTTCCTAGAACCAGTCCCGACTCTGTATAGACCCCCTTTTTGACGATGACGATCTTCCAGTCGCCCGCGGTCGACTTGGCGGTGCTGAGCGCGGTGCCGATGGTCTTCTTGACCGTGGCCGTCTCCGTTACCACCGCCGGGTCCACCGTGACGTCGGCGGTCAAGACCGCTGGACTGGCGGCATTGTTGGCATCCCAGGACCGGTTGTATTCATAGATGTTCGGGAAGCGGTCGGCGTCCTTGTCTTCCAGGGCGTCCCGATAGTCATTGGGATCCAGGGCTTTGCTGATCTCGTAGCCATCTGGGATGCTGTCATCATCGCTGTCGGCATCCCACGGGTCGGTTCCTGCGGCCTGCTCGACGCTGTCGGCTGCCCCATCCGCGTCGCCATCCGCGACGGTGGGATTGCTGCTGAAAAGGTACTCCTGGGAGTGCGTCAACCCGTCTGAATCAGGGTTGGCCGAGCCATTGGACGCCAAGTTTCCTATAAAGCGGGTCTCCCACCAGTCAGCGAGACCGTCGGCATCGCTGTCGGTGAATTCATCGGCCCCCAGGTCCGGGGGGCTGATCCGGGCCTCGCCGTGGATATCGGTCGAGGGAATGGAGAAAGTCCCAGCCCCAACGGGATCGATGGCCGGGCTGCCAGGAAGCAACGCGCCGAACCGGTCCAACAGAGGATCCGCCGCGGAGGCTCCATGTTCCCCACCCAAAATGATGCTGCTGGACACACTCACCGTGGCGTAGCTGTGGGCCCAAATCTGGGTACTGCCAGCCGGTGCGCCAATGTTCCAGATCACCGAATTGCGCACCCGAAGTTTCGATGAATACTCTACAGCGATGGCGAGCCCTTCCACCGGGGCAAAGTTGTAGATGCCACTCCCTTTGGGCACATTGTTTCGGAAGATGGTGCAATGATCAATGAGGCAGTCCCCATTGAAAACACTGATGCCGGCACCGTGATTACTGTGATTATCCTGAATCAGACAGTTGCTGATGCGGGTTCTGCCGGTGTTGGAGGACAGAGATACGGAAATCCCCCGCTGGCTCTGGAGCGGATCCTGGTGACGGATCACAAAGCCATCCACCACGGCATCAGCAGAGTTGAGGCTCAGGGCCGTCCCACCGTAGGTGATGGCAATCTCAGGCGGAGTGGGGCTGCGCTCACCGAGAAGGGCCACTCTCTTGCTGTAAATGGAGAGAGTGCTGGTGTAGACTCCTTTCTTGACATAGATGAGCTTCCAATCCCCCGCCGCACTGCCCACCGCCGAGATGGCGGATGAGATGGTCTTCTTGACCGTGGCAGTTTCAGGATTCACTGCAGGGTCGACCGTGACATCTGGAACCAAGGTTGTGGCCACGGCGGCATCAGTGCCGCGGTTGTATTCATAGATGTTGGGGACGCGGTCTCCGTCCTTGTCCTCCAGAGTGTCCCCGGCATCGAGGGGGTTGAGCCCTTTGGCGATTTCATAGCCATCAGGAATGGTGTCATCATCGGAGTCGGAATCATGCGGATCAGTCCCTGCAGTGTGCTCCGAGCCGTCATTGGCGCCATCCCCGTCCTCATCGGCCACGGCCGGGTCGGTGCCGAACATGTGCTCACCCAGATCGTTCAAGCCATCCGCATCACCATCAGCGGCACCATCATGACCAAGGTTGCCGAAGTGAAGTATTTCCCACCAGTCGGGGAGGCTGTCGGAATCCGTGTCCACATACTCGTCCGCGCCCAAGTCAGGCGGGCTGGTGCGAGCCTCGCCCTGGGTGTCGAAAGAAGGGATGGAAAACGTCAGCCCGCCGCTGGGATTGATGGCGGGGCTGCCTGTGCGGAGGCGTCCCTGAGGGTCCAGCAGAGGATCGCTTCCCCAGGCACCGTGCTCCCCTCCCAAAACAATGCTGTTCAAGACTTCCAGCCGCGAAGTCGGCGCACTCCAGATCTGCGTGGTGCCATCCGGCGTGGAATCATTCCAAACAATGGAGTTCCGGAGCCGCAGACCGGCCTGTTCATCCAGAAGAATCCCCACCCCGCTGATGCCCGACTCCAGGGAGTAACCCGTGGTGATGTTGTTGCCAAATATGGTGCAGTGGTCCAAGCGGCACTCGCCTGAGGACACCTGTACCCCAGTACCCCCGTAGGTGGTGTAGTTGCCAGTGATGAAACAGTTCGACAGGCGCACGGCGGCGAAGTTGTCATAGAGATAGACATAGACCCCCTGCCCGTGGTTGGTGGCGTTCTGGTGACGGATGACAAACCCGTCCACCACGACATCCCCGGTGAAGAGTGACAGGGTCGCGTAGTAGTAGGAGCCAACTATTTCCGGAGGACTGGCCCCGGCCTCGCCCAGCAGCGCTATCTTTTTGTCCAGAAGCGTGACATCCTCCATATAGCTTCCGCTCTTGACCAGGATCACCTTCCAGTCCCCCGCCAGGTCGGCTGCGGAAATTGCGTCCGCAATGGTGGTATGAGTGCCCCCGCCCCCGGCATTCACCGTGTAATCAGGCACCAGAGGATCGGCAGTCCCGGCATCGGTGCTGCGGTGATATTCGTAGAGGTTGGGAATCCGGTCGCCGTCCCTGTCATCGAGGGCATCACGGGAGTTCGCCGGGTCGAGCCCCTGGGCGATCTCATAGCCATCAGGCATGGTGTCGCCATCCGAATCTGCGAGCCAGGGATCACTGCCGGCTGCGAATTCCGCTCCATCGTTGACGCCATCACCATCAGCATCGGCCACCGCCGGATCAGAGCCAAACTCGAACTCTCCCAAATCGTTAAGGCCATCCGAATCTCCATCTGCCGTACCGTCATGGGAAAGGCTGCCAAAGGCAAGTTGTTCCCAGGCGTCGGGAAGCGAGTCAGAGTCGGAGTCCACCCACTCGTCAGCACCGATGTCAGGCAGCGTGGACGTAGGGCGCGGCTCGCCATCCATGTCCAGGCCGGAGACATAAAAAAGCGACCCCGCATTGACGGCCGGAGAACCCGAGCGAAGCCGCCCACGGCCGGTCAAAAGAGGATCCAGTGAGAGGTTGCCCGTGCCCGCGAAGCCTCCGCGAACGATGCAGCGCTCCATCTCGACACTCCCACTGCCATAGGGATCCAAAGTAACCTCCTGCCCCGGACGATCCCAGAAGATGGAATTGTACGCAGTCACCTTGCCATCGACGCAATAGAGACCCTGACCATCTTGATCCGCAGAGTTCCCCAGAGATGTGCAGTGCAACAACAACAAATCGGCCCCCTGGTTGTAGACTGCTCCGCCATAGTAGGAGGCGTGGTTGTGGGAGAAGACGCAGTTGACGATGGTAGGGCTTCCATAGTAGGCGTAAATAGCCCCGCCGTAGTAACCCGCGGTGTTTCGAATGGTGAACCCCTCGATCACACAATTGCCCGCCAGGGTCAGCCCCCCGTTGACATTTTCGCCATCAATGATCGTGCTGGCGGCTCCCCCCGCCGAAATCAAGAGCACCTCCCCATAGAGACTTAGACTGGCATTCCAATATCCGGTGTACACTCCTGGCTGCACTAATATGATTTCATAGCCATAGGCCCAGTAGACGGCTTCACCAATAGTGGTATGAGTGCCTCCTCCGTTGGGATCCACCACGTAGTGGGGCGTCGGCACCGAACCCGCAGAAAATGGATCAGAGCCGTTCTTGACTTCGAAAATGTTGGGGTACCGGTCGCCATCGTAGTCGGCATGACTGTCATTCAACAAAGGATCGCACCCGGCACTTTCCTCCTCACCATCAGTCATGCCGTCATCATCTGAGTCCACGTCATAGGGATCACTCTCCAGAATGGCCTCGTCACTATTGGAGACACCATCGCCATCGAGATC
>JBGGMQ010000122.1:0-2726 GCA_041287975.1 Verrucomicrobium sp.
GCTCGAGACCTTCAATCCCGGCTACGGGCTGGCAGAGGCCACGGCATTCGTCACCTCCGGCGCATGCGCCGCGGCCCCCTTGCTCCACTTGGCATCCGTGTCCGCGTCCCATGAAGGCCCACCCCCTCGCCCCAAGGTGGCTTGCGGCCGCCCTTGGGCAGGCGGCCGCGTTATCATCGTCGATCCCAGTTCCCGGCAGCCCTGTCCCCCAGGCGTCCCCGGGGAGGTCTGGGTGAGCGGCCCCCATGTCGCCGCCGGTTATTGGAACCAACCTAGTGCCACCGCCCACACCTTCCACGCCCGCACCGCCGACGGGGGGGACGGCGACTTTCTCCGCACCGGCGACCTGGGTTACCTCCATAAGGGCGAGCTTTGCATCTCTGGCCGCCTCAAGGACATCATCATCATCTCCGGGCAAAACCACGATCCTGCGGATATTGAGCTCACCGTTGAGTCCAGTCACCCTCGCATTCGTCCCCATGCCACCGCCGCCTTTGGCATCTCGGACGGCGCGACGGAGCGGCTCATCGTCCTGGCGGAGCTTGCCCGCCCCCCTCGTGGGGAGGCGCCAGCATCCGCCGTCCCCGAACTGCCAGATACGCTCCATCTCGACATCCTCAGGAGCGCGCGCCGTGATGTCAGCGAGCAGCACGGCATCACTCTCCATGAACTGGTGCTGCTGCCTCCTTCGTCCCTCCCCAAGACCACCAGTGGCAAAATCCAACGTCATGCCGCACGCCAGCTTTACCTCAACCGCCAGTCCGCTCCCATCTCCTGATGCATCCCCAAGACATTACTACCTGGCTAGTCGATAAAACCGCCGCGATCCTTCAGATTTCACCCCACAACATTGATCCCGCCCAGCCTTTTGCCAGCCTCGGCATGGACTCCATGATGATGCTGGAACTCACAGGCGACCTCGCCGCATGGCTGGGCCATGAGCTTTCCCCTTCCCTCGTCTGGGAGCATCCCACCATCTACGCCCTCGCAGCCCATCTCAGTTCAGGTCTCGCTCTTCAGGAGCCTCCCATTGTACCCGTAGGCAGGGACATCCCTCTCCCGCAGACTTTTGCTCAGGAGCGCATGTGGCGGGCCATCATGAACGGCGGGCCGGATGCCCGGCAGATCGTGAGCAAGGGCGTGAAGCTCCAGGGCGACTCACTGGACATCCCTCTGTTGGACAAGTGTCTCGTGCAGTTGGTCGAGCGCCACGAGCCTCTCCGTGCCACCTTTGGCGAACACGATGGCCATCCCATTCAGATCAGCCACCCGGCTCCGCACACCCTCCTGAGAGTGCAGGATCTCTCTGCATCGCCCGATGCTGAAGATTCGGCGTGGAGCGACTTTCTCGCCGACAAGAGGCGGCCCTACGACCTGGCCACCGGCCCCCTTGTCCAATGCACCCTCTACATCCTTGGCGAGCATGACTACCGTCTGGGCCTGCACCTTCATCACATCATCTGCGATGGCCACACGTTCGCCATCATCCTGCAGGAGCTGTCTTTTCTGTATCAGCAGACACAGAGCGGCACTCAGATCTCACTGCCCCCCATGTCCGTTCAGACAGGCGACTTCGCCACCTGGCAACGGCACTGGCTGCGGCCGGACGGTCCAGCCTACGCCGCTCATCTCGCATGGTGGAATGATTTCCTCGGCACCCAGTCCCCCGCCCCCGCGTGCGCCACTCTCCGGTGGGCCCAGCCACCTGCAGTACCAGACCCCGGTCAAATTTCGACGATGCAGACCCTTCCCAACGATCTCTGCGATCGCCTGCGGGACATCGCCGTACGGGAGGGCTCCACATTCGCCAATCTCGTACTGGCCGCCTTCATGGTGGCTCTGGCCAGGCGCCACACCCCTGAGGGAGCCTTGGTTGGCTCCTATGTCTCAGACCGCCGGCGCCCTGCGGTGATGAATCTCATGGGACACTTCGTGAATCTCATTGTCATTCGCATGACCAGTCACATGGACCGGCCTTTCCTTGACGTGCTCAGACATGTCTCTGACACAATGACCCAGGTCAGCGCGCATCAGGATTTCCCGTTCGAGAATCTCGCAGAGGCTCGGGCTGCAGCCGGGCTCTACGCCCCCCATCCGCAAGTCATCTTCAACTACCGGCCGGAGGTTCAGTACCCGGATCCGTTCTTCAGGGGCGTGCACCTCTCAGACTGGATGTACAGACAACCGGCAGCGGGCATTCCATGGGGCATGACTGGGTCGACCCTTCACACGCCTGAAGGGCTCCTTCTGAAAATACATTTTGATACCGGCCTGTACGAGCCCGCACGAGTACAGGCTCTCAAAGACGACTTCGTAGCCATCTTGAAAAGTGCCGCCAGCTTATAGTGGCACGTATTGGTCCAGCCTCTTCTTCTGGACTTCGGTCTGCGGCTCCAAGGTGATTTTCACCTGGGGCAGTTCCTTTTTCAGAGCCTCAAGGCCGGTTTCAGGAAAGTCTGTCTCGTAAAGCAGCAGTGTCTTCAGCGACGGATACAGCTTGAGGGCTTTCAGCCCCTCGAGTGTAAACCTTCCCTCACCAATCTTGAAGTTCTCCAGGGACTTCAGCGCGGCAAACTTCGCCAGCGAGGCATCGCTCAGGCTGGTCGCCTCGCGTCCCTTGCCCGGCAGTCTTTGTCCCAGCTTCAGGAAGACAAGGTTCGTCAACTTGGCAATCTCGGCATTGCCCGCCTCGGTTTGATATGTGTGCCAGGTGGAGAAGTCCTTCA
>JBGGMQ010000123.1:0-3887 GCA_041287975.1 Verrucomicrobium sp.
CCCCACTTTCGTCGGTGAAGGGTATGTGCACGACATGAGTGAGGGAAAAGGAGAGAAGACGCTCACATTCACCCCAAAGCTGCCCGCTGACGGTCGCTATGAGGTGTGGTTCTCTTACACACCTCTGCAAGGTCGTGCGGACAACGTACCAGTAACCATTCTGCATGCTGATGGCGAAGAGACAGTCAAGGTGGATCAGACGGCAACCCCGCCCGTCAATGGCCGCTTTGTCTCCCTGGGACAGTATCGCTTTGTCGCGAAAGGAGAAGGGTTTGTCCTGGTATCCAACGAGGGCACCAACGGCGTGGTCACCGCAGACGCCGTGGTCTTTGTGCCCGTGGAAGAGGTCAAGAAGCTCCAGGTAGCCGCTGCCAAAACGGAAGCAGATGCCGACGACGGGAAAGACCAGGTCCTTACCCAGATCAAACGCCGCGTGCGGGATCTGGAGGTGGAGCTGAAGCAGATGAAGACATCACCGCTGGTTCGGCCTGAAGCCATGACCGTCGCCGACGATGGCGAGCCGGAGGACTGCAAGATTCACATTCGTGGCAGCATCCGTAATCTTGGCGAAACCGTCCCTCGTGGGTTCCTCAAAGTGGCCCAACATGGTAACGTGCCAGCCATCCCCGAGAACGAAAGTGGTCGGCGACAGCTGGCTGAATGGGTCACCAGCGATACCAATCCGCTCACCGCACGAGTCCTGGTGAACCGAGTATGGATGTGGCTGCATGGCGAGGGCCTGGTCCGCACAGTGGACAACTTCGGCACCACCGGAGAAACGCCCAGCCATCCCGAGCTGCTGGACAATCTTGCAGTGGAGTTCATGCAGGACGGCTGGAGCCTCAAGCGACTGGTCAAACGCATGGTGATGGGCCGCACCTACCGCATGGCATCCACTGAGGTGGCTGCAGGTACGGCAGTCGATCCCGACAACCGTCTGCTCTGGCGTCAGAACCGCCGTCGTATGGACGCGGAGTCCATCCGCGATGCCATCCTCTCCGTGAGCGGCACCCTTGAGCACAAGCTGGGCGGCCCCAACGTGCTGGCAGATGCCGTGGACTCCAATGACGGCGGTGCGCAGAACCTGGAGTACAACTACGTGTACACCGACACCCGACGGAGCGTGTACACCCCTGCCTTTCGCAACAAACGCCTTGAGCTGTTCGACACCTTTGATTTCGCCGACATCAACCAGCCCATAGGCAAGCGCACCTCAAGCACCGTCGCCCCGCAGGCGTTGTATTTCATGAACCACCCGTTTGTGATTGAGCAGAGCCGCAAGGGAGCGGAACGGCTGGTGACGACTGGCAAGGCTGATGAAGAGCTGATCCCTGAGATTTATGGAGAAATCCTGGGAAGGCCCCCCACAGAGCGCGAGCGACAGCTGAGCCAGGATTTTGTGGCCGTATCCGCCTCTGAGCCCGACGCCGCCGCCCGCCGGCTGGAAAGCTGGTCTCTCTTGATCCAGACGCTGTTCGCCTCCGTGGATTTTCGCTACCTTGATTGATCGAGCCTTTTTCAGGAAAACCTTTCCCACACGCAAAGCCATGACCTCGCGCCGACACTTCCTGCAAAGCACCGCCTGTGGCTTTGGCTCCCTCGCACTCACGGCACTTGCCGCGCAGGGATCCACCAACCCGCTGATGGCCCGCAACCCCCACTTCCCTGCAAAGGCCAAGCGGGTGATCTTCCTATTCATGGCAGGCGGCGTAAGCCACGTGGACTCCTTTGACTACAAGCCACGCCTGACCCGGGACAACGGGAAGATGATGGAGTTCAACGACGCCCGCACCGTGGCCAAGACTGGCATGGGCGCGGCCCAGCGCATCATGCAGCCGTTGTGGGACTTCCAGCAGCGTGGCGAAAGCGGTCGCTGGACCTCAAACCTCTTTCCTCATATGTCGGGAATGGTGGATGACCTCTGCTTCGTCCACTCCATGCACACAGAAGGGGTGGCGCACGGCCCCGCCACGCTTTTCCTGCACACGGGCACGACGAATTTCATCCGGCCCAGCATGGGCTCCTGGGTCAGCTATGGCCTGGGTACGGAGAATGAGAACCTGCCTTCCTTCATCAGCATCAGCCCCAGTCTGAGCAATGGCGGCCCTCGCAACTACGGCACTGCCTTCCTCCCCGCCGTGTATCAGGGCACCACCCTGGGGCGCGCTGGCCTGTCAGCCCGGGATGCGACCATCCGGAATTTGAGCAATCCCCTGCTGAAACCTGACCAGCAGCGGCGGCAGTTCGACTTCCTCCGCTCCATCAATGATGAGCAGATGCGCCACGCCACACCCACGGGTCATGACGCAGAACTGGAGGCCGTCATCAATTCATACGAACTCGCCTGGAGACTCCAGACCAATGCGCCAAATACGCTGGATGTGGCGAGCGAATCCGCAGCCACTCAGGAGCTTTACGGCATCAATGAGAAGCACAGCGAGAACTTCGGTCGTCAGTGCCTCATGGCCCGCCGCCTGGCGGAGTCCGGTGTGCGCTACATTCAGGTGAACTACACGGACAACTCAAACAACCCTGCCTGGGATCAGCACTCAAATCTGCCAAAACACGGTGACCATGCCGCCGCCGTGGACAAGCCGATCGCAGGTCTGTTGCAGGACTTGAAACAGCGCGGCTTGCTGGAGGACACCCTCGTCTGGTGGGGTGGCGAGTTTGGCCGCACTCCGTATGCCGAGCGCAATGGCACAGGCCGCGACCACAATCCCCTGGGATTTACGCAGTGGCTGGCAGGCGCAGGAGTGAAGCCGGGCTTCGCCCACGGTGCCACGGATGAGTTCGGTCACTTTGCTGTTCAAGACAAAGTGCACATGCACGACATGCACGCCACCATCCTGCACCTGATGGGACTTGATCATGAGAAGCTCACCTTCCAGTACGCCGGGCGCAATTTCCGGCTTACGGACGTGCACGGGCACGTGGTGAAGGAGATCTTGGCGTAGGAGGAGCGGGTGGAGTGGAAGAGTGATGTAAGAGCGCAAGCACCCCCGGGGTTTAGGGCCATGCCACAAACCGACCGCCCCTGTCTCATTCGCATGGTAACACGTTGGCGGAGCCGGGTGTTGGGTGATTTGCAGCTACCATGGGGCAATACATGCCACGACATTCCCCGCGACTGAGGTCTTCACTGGGAGCGCAGAATTTATTCTGCTCAGGTGGTCGGGAGACGTTCGTGGGCCGCCGAGAGGGCAGCGCTCCCAGGGCTGCGCAGGGGAATGGGAACTATCGTGAGGAGGGTGTCAAGTGCTTCTTGGACGTGCTTCGACTCCTTCGACTACCCGCTGGGTGCGCCGACATCCATGTCGGCAACGAGCGTCTCCGGTCGAGTATCTGCAGAATAAATTCTGCGCCCCCAGTGAACACGCCTCGGGAGATGAACCCTCTACCTTCTCAATTGCGCGACCCGCGCGGAAACACCCTCAACTCACACACCCGCCAACTCCTCTTTCCCCTTCCCCTCACTGGATCTCGCCGACACCAACACCTCCTCAAAAGCCTCCGCCATGCGAGTCGCATTGAAGTGTTCCAACGTGTTGGCCTTTCCCTGCACACTCAATGACTGACGATGCGCATGATCATTCAGCAACGTCTCCAGCACCCGGCTCAAGTCCGCTACATCATCAGGCTCACAAAGCACCCCTCCCTGGGTGATCTCCAGGAGTTCCGGGAAAGCACCGTGCCGTGGCTGTACCACGGGCAGTCCCATGCCCTGGGCCTCGACCACATACAGACCAAAGGCTTCGCCGTAGGTGGCAGGCACGGAGAACACAGTCACCTCATGCAGGAAGCGCGTTTTTTCCTCGAAACTCACGTTCTCCTCCCAAGTGACACGATCTGAGAGACCCGCCTCATGAAGCTTCAACCTTAGGTCG
>JBGGMQ010000124.1:0-3036 GCA_041287975.1 Verrucomicrobium sp.
GCACAGCCCTTCAGGCCTCCTGAAATAACATCCCCCTGTCGATGCGGCTTCCACCAAAGTGTCTGAGTGTTAAACACTCCCTCAGTGAGCGGGGGCGGGGGTGGCTTCTACGGGTTTGGCTTTGGTCTTGGCAAAGCGGACGCCGAGGGTGCGAATCACGACGTAGAAGACGGGTGTGAGCAGGAGACCGAAGAAGGTGACGCCGATCATGCCGTAGAAGACGGCGGTGCCGAGGGCCCGGCGCATTTCGGCACCGGCCCCTTCCGCGATGACGAGGGGAAGGACGCCGAGGATGAAAGCGAAGCTGGTCATGAGGATGGGGCGGAGTCGCAAGCGGGCGGCTTCGACTGCGGCTTCGAGGATTCCCTTGCCCTCATCCTCCAACTGCCGGGCGAACTCGACGATGAGGATGGCATTCTTGGCGGAAAGGCCGACGAGCACCACCAGACCGATCTGGGTGAAGATGTTGTTGTCCATGCGCAGCCACCACACACCGACCATGGCGCTCAACAGGCACATTGGCACAATCAAAATAATGGCCAGCGGCAGGCTCCAGCTTTCATACTGGGCAGCGAGAGTCAAGAAGACCAGCAGCACACAGAGCGGGAAGATGTAAACCAGGGTGTTGCCGGCGAGCTGCTCTTGAAGGGTGAGCTCAGTCCACTCAAAACCCATGCCGGGCAGGGCCTGCTGATTGAAGAGACCCTTGGCGATCTCGACCGCCTCACCACTGCTCACGCCGGGCAGGGGAATCCCGTTGATGTCTGCAGCCGGGAACATGTTGTAGCGGACGACGTTGTTGGGGCCAGTAATTTCCTTGATATCCACCATCGTCCCCAGGGGCACCATCTCCCCGGCGGTGTTCCGGCAGCGCAGCTTGCGGATGTCATCCGGTTTCATGCGGTAGGCGCTGTCCGCCTGGGCGGTGACCTGGTAGGTGCGGCCGAAGCGGTTGAAGTCATTCACATAGAGGCTGCCCAGGCAGATCTGCAGCGTATCGTACACATCGCTCAGGGCCACGCCCATGCTCTTGGCCTTGGTGCGGTCCACATCCACCTGGAGCTGCGGCACATTGGTGGTGAAGGTCGTGAATGCTGCGGCCAGGCCCGGGGTCTGGTTGCCGCTCACCATCATGCGAAACGCCACCCCGGCGAGGGGATCCAGCCCGAGTGACGTGCGGTCCTGCACCATCATCTTGAAACCTCCGCTGTTGCCCAGACCGCTTACCGGCGGGGGCGGCAGCACCAGCACCCGCGCATCCAGGATGCTTGCGAACTTGCCGTAGATCTTGCCCATGATGGCATCCGCGCCCAGCTCATGATTTCCATGCCGCTCAGAGAAGTCGTTCAGCGGAATGTACATGGCTCCGGCATTGGAGAGGTTCGCCCCCACCAGCGGATTGAATCCGGGAAACTCCACCGTAGCCTTGACTCCAGGAACCTCCCGCGCCAGCCGCCCCGCTTCAGTGATGACTTTTTGCGTGCGCTCCAGGCTGGCCCCTTCCGGCAGCTGCGCAAAGGCGAGGAGATAACCCTGGTCCTGGTTCGGGATGAATCCCGAGGGCACCGCCTGGAAGACCTTGCCGGTGAGAAACAGAAGGCCGCCGTAGAGCAGCAGCACAATCACCGCCCGCCGACAGAAGATGGACACCGTTTTCGCATAGCCGCTGGTCGCGTAGTCGAAGCTCTTGTTGAAGAGCCTGAACAGCCAGCCAAAGAGGAAGTTGAGCAAGCGGGTGAAGAAGTCTGGCCTGGCGTGGTGGCCTTTGAGGAGGATGGCAGCCAGGGCAGGGGAGAGGGTCAGTGAATTGAATGCGCTCAATACCGTGGAGACCGCAATGGTCAGCGCGAACTGACGGTAAAACTGCCCCGTGATCCCGGTGATGAAGGCGGTCGGGATGAAGACCGCACACAGCACCAGCGCCACCGCGATGACCGGTCCGCTCACCTCCTTCATCGCCCGCTCGGTCGCGGCGATGGGATCAAGCCCGTTGGCAATGTTGCGCTCCACGTTTTCCACCACCACGATGGCATCATCGACGACAATGCCGATGGCCAGCACCAGGCCAAAGAGGGAGAGGTTGTTCAACGAGAATCCAAAGGCATACATGACCGCGAGGGTGCCGATCAAGGAGACGGGAACCGCCAGCAGGGGAATCACCGAGGCCCGCCAGCTTTGCAGGAACAGCACCACTACGAGAACCACGAGCACGATAGCCTCGATCAGGGTGTGGATCACCGCGTTGATGGATTCACTCGCAAACACGGTGGTGTCGTACACCACCCGGTAGTCGACCCCTTTGGGGAAGGGGAGGTCCTTCTTGAGCTGATCCATGCGCTCACGCACCAGACGCGAGGTCTCAATGGCATTGGAACCCGGCAGCTGGAAAATCACCATGGCCGCCGCGGCTTTGCCACTGAGGCGGGAGGCAAGTGAGTAGTCGCGGGCAGCGAGCTCCACCCGGGCGACGTCTTTCAGCCGGGTGATCTCACCCCGCGCCCCCTGTTTGATGATGATGCTGGCAAACTGCTCCTCCTCAATGAGGCGGCCCTGCGTGTTGACCGTCAGTTGAAACTCCGCCGCCCCTTCCGGCATGGGCGGCTGGCCGATGACGCCGGCGGCCGCCTGGACGTTCTGTTCTCGAACCGCCCGGGCCACATCTGACGCTGTCAGGTTCAAGGAGGAAAGCTTCTCTGGATCCAGCCAGAGCCGCATGGAGTAGTCTCGCGCACCGAAGACGTTGACTTCACCGACACCCGGTACGCGGGCGAGCTGGTCCTTGATCTGGAGGAAGGCATAGTTTCCTACATACAGCTCGTCGCGGGATTCATCCGGGGAGACCAGGTGCACGACCATGGTCAGGTTGGGCGAACGCTTTGTCACCGTCACGCCGAGACGGCGCACGTCTTCCGGCAGCTTGGGTGCGGCCAGGTTCACGCGGTTCTGCACCAGCACCTGGGCCTTGTCCAGATCTGTGCCCAGCTTGAAAGTCACGGTGAGAGACATCACGCCATCGGTGGTGCTGGTGCTGGACAT
>JBGGMQ010000125.1:0-8364 GCA_041287975.1 Verrucomicrobium sp.
TTCTTGGTCCGGGCAACGACGGTGCCCAGGTAGTAAAACAGCAGAAAGAGCAGGACGGCGCCCCAGATGAAGGTGATTTGCGGTGTGTTCATGGCACTGACGAGGAGGATGCGGGATGAAAAGCAAAGACACCGCGAGTCTGCCCAATAGGGCGGAAGGCGGCGTCAAAAGACGGAGCAAAAAGTCACTTCTTATCTTCGACCACAGTGGAATCTTCCAGTTTGGCCTTCTTGTAGGAGATGGCGGTGCGGTCGAACTCGACCTTACCTTCAGCGAACTTCACGACGACGGTCTTCTCTTTGACCGTGGCAACGATGCCATGAGCGCCGCCGATGGTGACCACTTCGTCACCGGCAGAGAGAGCCTTTTGCAGGGTTTCCTGATCCTTCTGCTTTTTGCGCTGAGGGCGGATGAGGATGAAGTACATCATCACCATCATCAGAACCATGAACACCATGGGATTGCCAAACAGGCCTCCCGGTTGTTGACCGGCAGGAGCGGCTTGAGCGATGAGAATGGTAAGGGATTGCGTCATGATTCCGTATGTTTTTTATATTTAGCGGTAAACTCTGCCCGGAACTCGTGAAAGTAACCGCCCTCAATGGCAGTCCGGGCGCGCGACATGAGGGACAGGTAGAAATGCAGATTGTGCAGGGAAATCAACCGTAATCCCAGGATTTCCCCGGCCTTGATGAGGTGGCGGATGTAGGCGCGGGTGAATCCCTGGCAGAGGGGATGGGTGTCTTCGCTAATGGGACGGAAGTCGCGAGCGAAGGTGCTGTTCTTCAAATTCATGGTGCCTTCGTCGGTGAAGGCGGTGCTGTGGCGGGCCAGACGGGTAGGCAACACGCAGTCGAACATGTCGATGCCGCGGGCGACCATCTCGATCATCTGGGGCGGGGTGCCGAGGCCCATGGCATAGCGGGGCTTTTCCATGGGGAGGTGGGGAATGCTGTTTTCCACCGCAGCCATCATTTCCGGCTCGGGTTCGCCCACGCTGACGCCGCCGACGGCGTAGCCATCGAAGCCGATGCCGACGAGTTCGCGGGCGGACTTGGCGCGCAGCTCGGCATAGGAGGAGCCCTGGACAATGCCGAAATGGAGCTGGGGCTTGCCGTTGGTCATCGGCTGATGTTTGTCCACCCAGTCGCGGCAACGTTTGGCCCAGCGCAGGGTGAGGTCCAGGCTCTTGGCGGCATAGGCGGCATCGCAAGGATGCGGGGGACACTCGTCAAAGAGCATGGCGATGTCCGACCCGAGGGTGGCCTGGATCTCCATGGCGCTCTCCGGGCCAAGCATCATGGGAGAACCGTCCACATGATTCTGGAAATGAACGCCTTCCTCCTTGATCTTGCGGAGCTTGCCGAGGGAAAAAACCTGGAAGCCGCCGGAGTCAGTGAGGATGGGATGCTGCCAGTTGGCAAAGGCGTGCAGGCCGCCGGCTTCGCGCATGACTTCCATGCCAGGGCGCACGGCGAGGTGGTAGGTATTGCCGAGAATGATCTGGGCATTGAGTGCCACGAGTTCATTCGGGTGCACTGTCTTCACAGAACCCTGGGTGCCCACCGGCATGAAGACGGGGGTCTCGATCACTCCATGCGGAGTGACAAGACGGCCGCGCCGGGCGAGGCTGTGGGGATCGGTGCCGAGAAGGGTGAACATGCGGGCGCACAGGCTGGCAAGGGAAGGGCGCGGCGCAACCGGGAAAAATAGGCGCCTGCGGCGGAGACACCAGACTGCCAGACAAAAGACTCCAGACATGAACTTGAGAGGAAGCAGCGGGTGGAAGGAACACGAATGGATGACAAATCCCAGTACTGGGGACGTTTTCAGGCTTTCCTCCATATTTGTATGACCTCAGCCCTCCTCCCCTCCGCTAGTCGCTTGCGAGGATTTCTCGCCAGTGGTGCCCTGTTCCTAGCGGGGACGCTTGTGTTTGCTGCCGCTCCGAGGCCGAACATTGTGTTTTTCCTGGTGGATGACTTGGGCCAACGGGATCTGGGGTGCTATGGGAGTTCCTTCTATGAAACGCCGAATCTGGACCGGCTGGCCCAGGAGGGGGCCTTGTTTACGGAGGCATATGCGGCGTGTCCCGTCTGTTCGCCGACACGGGCCAGCATTTTGACGGGGAAGTATCCGCAGCGGACGGGGATCACTGACTACATCGGCGCGGCGATGACGCCGGAGCAATGGAAGCGCAACACGAAGTACCTGCCGGCACCCTACAAAGATCGGCTGGCCCATGAGGAGGTGACGCTGGCGGAGATGCTGAAGGCGGCCGGGTATGCGACGTTTTTTGCGGGCAAGTGGCACCTGGGTCCCGAGGGATGGTTCCCAGAAGACCACGGCTTTGACATCAACAAGGGGGGCATCGACCGCGGCGGGCCGTATGGGGGGAAGAAGTACTTCTCACCCTATGGCAATCCGCGGCTGGAAGACGGGCCGGAGGGCGAGCATCTGCCGGATCGACTGGCCACAGAGACGAACCAGTTTATGGAGGCGCACAAGGAGGGGCCGTTCTTTGCCTACTTTTCCTTTTATGATGTGCACACGCCTTTGATGGCGCGGCCGGATCTGGAGGCAAAGTACAAGACCAAAAAGGCGAAGCTGGGTCTGACGGCCAAGTGGGGAAAGCTGGACACCCGCGAGGTGCGGGAGGTGCAGGAGCATGCGATCTATGCCGCGATGGTCGAGGCCATGGACCAGGCGGTGGGCAAGGTGCTGAAGAAGCTGGATGAGCTGGGCCTGCGGGACAATACGCTGGTGATTTTCACGAGCGACAACGGTGGCCTGTCGACCAGTGAAGGCTCACCGACCTCCAACCTGCCGTGGCGCGGTGGGAAGGGGTGGCTCTATGAGGGAGGTATCCGCGAGCCGCTGCTGGTGCGGTGGCCGGGAGTGACGCAGCCGGGAAGTGTGATTCATGAACCCGTGACGAGCCCGGACTTCTTCCCCACGCTGGAGGAGGCGGCCGCGGTGCCGTCGCAGCCGAGACTGGGGATGGATGGACGGAGTTTTGTGCCGGTGCTGAAGAAGGATGGGCCGCAGGAACTCCCACTGCGCACGCTCTACTGGCACTACCCGCACTATGGGAACCAGGGGGGTGCGCCGGGCACGGCGGTGCGGCGCGGCAAGTGGAAGCTGATCCACTGGTTCGAGGAAGACCGATACGAGCTGTTCGACCTGGCCACGGATGCGGGCGAGTGGGAGAATGTGGCCGGGAGTCATCCTGCCGTGGTGACGGAATTGAAGCAGGAGATGGAGAGGCTGGTGAAGGAGACGGGGTCGCTGTTGCCGGGTGTGAATGCGGGCTATGACGCGACGAAGCCCAGTGGGAGAGCGGCAGGAGGGGGTGGAGCCGGAGGGGGTGGGAAGAAGAAGTTGTGAGGGGGTTGGCGACGAAGGGGGCGGGTATCAGGAGGCTACAGTGTTTTTGCGAGGAGCCGTGGTAGAAGCATAATGGCGCCTGCCAAAGAATCTTTGGGGGCTGCAGGAGGTAGACCGCAACAACTCCTTCGGAGTAGGGGGGCCTGTTTTTGCGCACCCAAGGTAGACTCGCTCGAAGCTCGTCCAACCTTGGGCTTGTAGCAGTATCCCCTTCGGGGAAGAGCTTCGAATCAAGGCAAGCCCACACCTGCCACGCTCCAGATACGAGAGGCCGAAGCCTTGATCACCTTGCAGCTTGGATGGGCGGAACCTTGGGGTGAGGTGGAGGTCTACAGGTTGGAGGACCTAGAAGCGGGACGCTTCTGCCACACTGGAGGGCGTCAGGAGACTACAATGCCTTGTCGCGAGGAATCGCTGTAGAAGCGCAGTTAGTGCCTCCTCACGTCGGCAGCTACGAAGGGTGATGGTTGTTGTTTGGCAGAGGGAGTATGAAGGACCTTGCGAAGTAGAGGGACGAGTTGAGGCGTGAGGGAAATCAACAGGCGCTTGGACCTAGAAGCGGGAAGCTTCTGCCACACTGCCGGGTGATGGCTGCGGTTTGGCAGAGAGGGAGCGGTTTTATTTCCTCGCCTTGGGGGTGGGGTCGCCGCTGCTTTCGCGGCCGAAGATGAGGGAGTTGGGCTTGTCTTCTACAGTGTCGGAGAGGGTCTTGAAGGCGCGGAGGGCGGCGCGGAGTTCGTCGAGGGTGCGGCGGAGGTCGCCCTGGACGTTGCCACTGGGGCCGAGACTTTCCACGGAGGAGCGCATCTCACGGAGGGTGGCGTTGACCTCGGCGGTCATTTTTTGAGTTTCCTGGGCAGCGACGAGCTTTTTGATTTCCTCGACCGCACCACGGGCCTCGGCGACGGTGGTGGTGACTTCATCTGCGGTTTTGCCAAACTTGTTCAACGTGTCCTCAATGGGGAGGGCGGCGATCTTGTTGAGGATGGCATTCACCTTCTCCTCCAGTTGAACCAGACCGGAGGACTGGGAGGGCAGGACATGATACTCGCCAATGCGAGTGAGCTCAGCAGGTGGAGCGTCGGGAACAAAGTCCACGTCCACAAAGAGGGCCCCGGTGAGAAGTGAGCCCGTGCCGAGACGGGCGCGCAGCCCCTCATGCACGGCTTTGGCCAGGACGGCATCCTTGTCAGCACCGGCGTCCTTTTCATTCTGCAAAAGGATTTTGGGATCGACTTCGATGATGACGGGGATGCGCTTGTCCTCGGCAGAGCCATGCTTCAAGGCGATCTCGACCACGCGACCAAAGGAGATGCCGCGGAACTCGACGGGGGCGCCTTTTTTTTTTTTTTTCACGGACTGGTCAAAGAAGACGATCCACTTGCGATCCGGCTGGAACTCCGCCTCGCGGGTGGATTCTTCATCCGTGTAGAGCTTGAACACCGCCCCGTTTCTGGCCTCGGGTCCGGCACTCTTGCCCTCCGGCACGGCGAAGGATGCACCGCCGGACATCATGGCCTGAAGCGAAGGGGTGCGCATGCGAAACCCGTCTGCACCGGCGCTGATGTCAATGCCGCTGGTATTCCAGAATGCGGTATTTTCATGAACCAGACTGGCGAACTGTTCACGGATGAAGATGTCCAGCATGGTGCGGCGGACTTTGATGTCGAAGCTGCGGCGCTCCACACGGCCGACTTCGAAGCCGCGGAAGTAAATGGGTGAACCTCCCACCAGTGACCCGGGATTCTCCGCCACCAGGGTGAGGCGGAGGCCGGGCACGCTGCTTTTCGTCACCGGGGGTTGCTCGAGACCTGTGAAATGATGCGGTGGATTCCTGTACTGACCATCACCGGGATCGAGTTCGATGTAAGAACCGGTGATCAAGGTGCCGAGGCCGGAGACATCCGAGGGAGAGACGCGAGGGCGCACCACCCAGAAGCGGGTGCCTTCTTTCAGCAGGTGGGCGTTCTCCGGATTGATGCGGATGGCGACCTCCACAGACATGAGATCCTGTGCGAGATCGACCTCCTCCACCACTCCGACGCGGACAGAGCGGCAGCGGACTTCTGTCTTGCCACTGACCACACTTTCCGCCGTTTCAAAGCGGATCTGGGCGAGGACGCCCTTCTCCGAATAATGCTCCCAGACGAGCCATCCTGCAAGCATCAGGGCCACGAGGGGTATGACCCAGACGGTGCTCCAACGGCGGGTGCGACGGACGACGGCGCGAGCTTCGGTGGGTTTGTTGTCCCCATTGGGGGAGGGAGGGGCGGGTTCACTCATGGGGCACGGGAGAAAGGTCGGTCAAGTCCTGGCGATGGCGGTCCCAAATCAGCCGGGGATCGAAGCTCATGGCGGCAAACATGGTGAGGATCACCACACCAGAAAAGGAAAGCGCGGCAGGACCGGGCGTGATGGTCATGATGGCACCGAAACGGACCAGGCAGACCAGGATGGCGACGACGAAGACGTCCACCATGGACCAGCGGCCAAGCAACTCCGTCACGTAGTACACGCGAGACAAAGCCTTGGGAGAGCAGTACACCCGCCCTGACGCGGCAAGGCAGAGCCAGACGAGAGCGGCCACCTTCAGGATGGGGATGAGCACGCTGGCGGTGAAAATGACGATGGCGATGGGGTAGGCCTTCATCTGCCAGAAGGTCACGACTCCCGAAAGGATGGTATTGCTATCGGACTTGCCCAGCCCCTCCACGGTCATGATGGGCATGAGATTGGCCGGAAGATAGAGGGCGCAGGCAGCGAAGAGCAGAGCCCAAGTGCGTTGCAGGCTGTTGGGCTTGCGCAAATGCAGGTGGGCGCCGCAGCGAGGGCAGGTGCCCAAGGCTACGTCACTGACCTTGTGACAGGCATGGCAGCTGGCGAGATTTTGTGAGGCAGCCGTCGGGTACGAATTCACGTCTGAGCCTCCTCATTTTGCTCCTTCTGTGTGATCTCAAGGCGGTCCCACAGCTCAAGACGGTCAATGCCCCCCACGGCTGCAGCCGTGCAAAGAACGAGGGCGGCGAGAGCCCAAAGGCCAAGCCCGAAGTCGAGATCGGCCAGCTTTCCCAGCTTCAGAAGACTGACAATGAGGCCAAGGAGGAAGACCTCCAGCATGCTCCATGGCTCGATCAACTGCAGCCAGCGGGTGACTTTGAGGGCTCCGGGGAGGGCGATGCCGTGACGCAAAGGTGCCGCGACGTAGAGCATGCCACCGACCAGGACAAAGGGAGACACGACCGTAAAGAAGATCACGCCCAAGGCGACGAGAGGATCGCCATCTCGAACCAACACGCGGGCAGACTCAAGCAGGGTCAGCTTGGTACTGATGCTGCCGGACGACATCGTCAGGAAGGGAAAGGCATGCGCCAGGACCATGAAGATGAGAGCCGCGGCGGAGAAGCCAGTGGCGTGAGCCAAGGACCGGGGGCGGTTGCGATAGAGGCGCTCGCCACAGGCACAGCAGTAGGCCGCATCTCCCTCACGCAGCCGGGGTGACGCCTGGAGGGTGTCACAGAAGTGGCAAGCCACCTGCATCGGCGCATCCCGCACCTGGGGCCAGGAAAGCCAGGGGTGGTGGCGCTTCATTGGATCATGTGGGGATGCAAGGGGAGAGAGTCAGCTTCCTGTGAGGGGGCAGAAGATTCAAAAGGCTAATAATGGCAGGGGCGAACAGATACGCAGGAGAGACAGGCCTGGACCTGTAAAATTACTCATCAAGCAGCCGGGCTGCCAACTACGACCCGGCAATGTCAAACCTGCTCAATTTCAATTGGCCGCACCCATCATGGCCCTGGCTTTGGCGAGCCCGTCAATGGCGACAATGTTCGTGGGATCAATGGCCAGAGCCTTCTGGAACGCATCCACGGCCTGCGGCATTTGCTTGAGCTGGATGAAGCTGCGCCCCATAAGCGTGAGGGTCTCTGCGTCCTTGGCAAAGAGGTCGAGGCTACGTTGGAACGAAACGACGGCGGGCTGGTGTTTCCCCGCCTCGGCGAGGATTTCACCCTGGACCCGCCAGACATCGCCGAAATCCACCGCCAGATTCAGACACTGCTGGAGTTCCAGCACGGCACCCATGCGGTCATTTTTCTTCCGCAGATCATTCGCCGTCTCGAAGTGCTTGATGGCCTTGTCCTTGGCGGCTTTGGCCTTGTCGAGGTACTCTTTGATGGCATCGCGGTAACCCGGACCAAAAGCCTCAGGGCGCCCCCGTTCTTTTTCCTCCTCCTTGAGGGCAGTTTCGTAGACCTGGATGGCGAGCCGGAGTTGTTTCTCCGTTTCCAGGCACTGGCCCAGATTGATCATCACCAGGGAAAGCGGCGCGTCTGGCTGGGGGACCTGCATGTCCAGCGCTGTCTTGAGGATCTTCATGGCCTCATAGCCCCGGCCGTTTTCATACAGGACTTTGCCGAGCTCAATGTGGGCGAGACGGGACTGCGGGTTCTTCTGCACCTTTTCGGTCAGAGCGGCGATCCGCTTTTCCAGTTCTGGATTTTCCGCCGCTTGGGCGGCAGCTGGAGCGGCGGGAGCCTGTGCGCCGAGCGGCGGCACGACCAGAAGGAGGGCAAGCAGGGCGGCAGCAGAACGGAAAGCAGTCATTGGGGGCAGTGGCAGACTCCAAGCCTATCGGACTTGACCGGGGAATGCAAATCTTGAGTCTGCGGGGAGGCCGCCATTGCTTTGCTGATGCTACAGTGGGTTAAGAGTCATTCCCTCCATCAACAATCCCATTTACGACAGTTCGCGAGCTCCCTTTGATGGACAAGCCCAGGAGATTTTTGGTAGTCTCAGAGGCCGCCTTGCTCCCGCAGGACTTCGAGACTGACCTCGAAGACGAGTGGAAAAACGGGGCGGCACAAATCCATTCAACTACCCACTGATGAAAACTCTGCTTACCGTTTTCTCCGCCGTGGCTCTGATGAGCGCGTTCTCCCTGGCCGCTGACTCCAAGTTCAAAGAAGGGGGCTGCTGTGA
>JBGGMQ010000126.1:0-4519 GCA_041287975.1 Verrucomicrobium sp.
TGGGTCGAGGCTTTCCAGTCGCCCACCACGATCGCGCTGGCATCATCGATCACGATGCCTGGAAGTTCATCGATGGTCACAGGGCGGTTTTTCGCATCCTTGCTCTCCACCTTGGGAGCATATTTCTTGAGTTGCTTCTTCGCCAGGGCCAGCTCGGCGGTGGCCGTCTCCATACGCACTTCATGAGCCTTGAGCGATGCCTCGATGTCGCCCTCCATGGGCAGGGGAGTGTCGATCCAGTGGGCGACGTTGTCCTTGTAGTTCTTGAGCGTACGGGTGCTGCGGAAAATGCCAGCCCGAGCATAGTAATCGCTCGCGGGCACAGGGTCGAACTTGTGATCATGGCAGCGGGCACAACTCAGCGTCATGCCCAGGAAGGCTCGGCCCATGGTGTCCATCTGCTCATCCACCACGTCCATGCGCAGCATCTGTTTGTCCTGCTCCTCATAGTTGGTTGGTCCCAGGACCAGGAAGCCAGTGGCCGTAAGGAGTCGACGCCGCTCTGCGGGAGTCGCGCCGGGCAGCAGATCACCGGCGAGCTGCTCGGTGATGAATTGTTGCAGCGGCATGTCCTGATTCAGCGCCTCGATGACATAGTCGCGGTAGCGCCAGGCGTCTTTGAAGGGGAGGGTGCGGCCGCCCCCGCTGCTTTCCGCGAACCGGGAGATGTCCAGCCAGTGCCGGCCCCAGCGCTCGCCGAATCGAGGGGTGGCCAGCAAGCGGTCCACGACCCGCTCGTATCCCGCCATGCGGGCGTCTGCGGGCCCATCCATAATTTCCTGAATCTCCGCCAGCTCCTTGAGCGTGGGGGGCATCCCGGTGAGGTCAAAGTACAATCTGCGTGCCAGAGTCCCGGCACGGGCATCTGCGGCGGGTTTCAGCCCGGCGGTGTCGAGTTTGGCGAGTACGAAACGATCCGCGTCTGTGAGAGGCCAGGTGGGGGACTGAACTGGAGGCGCGGGGTGGAGCACGGGAAGTTTGAAGGCCCAGAACTTGCGACCCTCCTCCAGGCTCATCCCGTGAGCCTTGCCCGGTGCCGCTACCGTGGTTGCTTTTTCCTCATCCCGTCGTGGATCCGGTGCTCCCATCGCGATCCACTCACGGAACACCTCTATCTCAGCAACGCTCAGCTTTTGCTTGGGCGGCATCTTCAGGTCCCGGTCCTGATAGCTGACCGCCTTCATGAAAATACTGTGCTCTGGGTCGTGGGGCGTCAATGCTGCACCGGAGTCGCCGCCCTTTTGCCAGCCCGCCTTGGTGTCGAGGCGCAGCCCGCCTTTGATCTTCTTCTCCGGACTGTGGCAGTCCTGGCATTTCTCGATCAAAAGAGGCCGTACCTTTTTCTCAAAGAAGGCAAGGCCTTCCTGGGATGTCACCTCAGCTGCCCACGCCGCTGTGCCGGATGAGGCCAGGAGCAGGGTCGCAGGAAGGTGCCACAGCGCCGCCCGGAAGGAGCGGGGCAAGGGAGCGGAGGTCGCGGGGGTTGGATTTCTGCTGACCATCGGTAGGAAGTGAACTCATTGGGACAAGGCCATCTTTCCATTTTTTGGACACGGGAAAATTTGTCCACTTTCGCAGATGCCGGACTCCCTCTAATAGAATGACCATGCCCGAACCCGCCGAGGAATTTGTTTTCCTGCTCGCCCGTCACGAACGGATGCTGCGGGCCTATGTGCATGCCCTGGTGCCGCACATGCAGGACGCCGATGACATTCTGCAGGAGGCGAAGGTGCGCATGTGGCGCAGCTTCAGTCAGTTTGAGTCTGGCACCAACTTTTCGGCATGGTCCCGGAAGGTGGCTTTCCATCAGGTGCTTTCGTACCGCAAACGTCGGAAGCGGGACCGACTCGACTTTAGCGACGAGTTTCTCAATACCGTCGCCAGTGAGTATGAATCCTCAGCAGATCATCTGGAGCAGCGCGAGCGTGCCTTGCACGGCTGTATCGCCAAGCTTCCTGAAGATCACCGTGAAGTGCTAAACCTTCGCTATCAGGAAGGATTCTCCCTGGAAGTCATGGCGGAGAAACTCCAACGCACAGTAGCTGCCCTCTACCGCCAGCTCAGCCGGGTACGCCATGTGCTCCATGAGTGTGTAACCCGGCAGATCAGCCAGACCGAAGAGACTGCCGGTTAATTTTTTCATTTTCCCCAAGACAAAGACGATGACGCCTCCCCAGAACCCCAAGAACGAAGTGCTGGAACTCTGCGACCGCCTCTTGAATGGCGGCGATGAGTTTCGCCCCGAGGACCGGGACCGGCTCGAAGCGCTGGTCATTGGGGATCCCTCCGCCCGCCGCACCTATGTGGAATACCTCCAGCTGCATTCAGCGCTGGGAGAGATTCGTTTTAAAGAAGGCTCGCTGGCAGAGGTCGTGAACATGCCGCTGACGGGACCCAGTGCCCGTCCTCTCAAAACCACGGCATGGTGGGGGCGCGGGCTGGCAGCGGCCGCCGCTGTCACTATTCTGGCTGCTGGCTGGGGCATGGGAAGGTGGCAGGGACAAGGTGCGGCAGGCAAGGCCTCAGGTCCATCGTTGGCAAAGCTTGTAGACGTCAAAGGTGCCCGTTGGGACGGCGGAAGCCTGCCCACAGAGGTGGGGGCTTTGCTTTCCTCCGGGCGCCTGCGCCTTGCGGCGGGGCTGGCTACACTGGAATTCAACAAAGGAGCGCGCCTCACTCTGGAAGGGCCCGCTGATCTGGAACTGATCACCCAGGACAAGTGCTTCCTGCACAGTGGGGCACTCACGGCCCACGTACCGCCGCCTGCGGTGGGCTTTATCGTGGAGACTACCCACGCTCGACTGGTCGACCACGGCACAGACTTTGGAATTAGTGCCGGTGCCGATGGCGAGGCCCAGGTGCAGGTGTTCGAGGGTGAAGTGGAACTTGAGCACCATCGCAGTGGAGAGCGGGTGAACCTTCACACCCGCCAGGCAGCGAGTGTGTCGGAAGAGGAACTCACCCGTAGCGGGCAGGCGGGAGGCTATCTGGAATCTGAGCGACCCGACACGCGGCGGAACAAACCAGAGAAGGCGGATGTGGTGAGTCTGACCACTGCAAGCGGGCGGGGACAGGCAGGGTATGTCTGGTCGCCGGATACGAAGACTCATTTTTCCGACAGTCTGCTCCTTCTAAAGCACACCGCCCAGACGGCCTGTCGTCGCAAGGCCTGGCTGGGATTTGACCTGTCCTCGCTTCAAGGCAGGGAAATCACCTCCGCCTCCCTGACGCTCACCTTTGAGCCCACGGGATGGGGTTACGCCTCGCTGTTGCCCGACTGTGTCTTCGCCGTGTACGGCATGACTGACGACACTCTGGATGCCTGGACTGAGGAAGACCTCAACTGGGACAATGCTCCAGCCAATGATCCCGCTTCGGCGGGAGTGCTGCCAGGAAGAGCGGTAAAGCTGGGTACCTTTGTCATTCCTCAGGGGGAGGCGGCAGGTGCCTATTCGATTCGCGGGCCAGAACTGGCTCAGTTTCTCACCCAGGATCGCAATCTCTACGCGACGCTAGTGGTGGTGCGTGAGACCCCGGAAACAGTGGGAGGTGGCTTGGTGCATGGCTTCGCAGGCAACCATCACCCCACCTTGAAGCCGCCGACGCTCAGGCTCGTCTTGGACTGAAAAACTTCGTATGTAGGTAGATTTACCCGTTGACTTACGGATTGTGAATAACTTTTGAAAAGTTGACATAACGGTTGACCAACCTCGCACTACTGGCTTGTCAGGGGCCTGACTGGAGACTTGCGGTACAGGAAGGTCCCCCTGAGTTGGCATACATCTTCAGGTGTATGACCGCGCAGCCGTGTGGTGACAAACGCGACACCTCGCACCCGCAACCACTAATTCTGAGTCACACTAAGAGAAAATCGGGAAAAGGCTTACAAGTGCCTCAAAAAGAGGGACTAAACCGATGCTTAATATGTGCTAAGTAAGTTGTATGAGGTTCATATTGAGGAATATATGAATTTTTGAATACTTTGGCTTTCGCGAATCAGTTCTTGATGATTAAGATCTCTTAGAAGCACATTCGGAAACAGGACTGTCACAAACGGCGGCTGACAGGTTGTAATTTCGTTCCACGCAATTAATTCGGGCGTTCCACGCTCAAGGGAAGGCGAGCCTGCCGGGGAGACACTTTTCCAAGTCAGGCCGGACTATTCCCATGGGGTGTGAAAAAGGTGTGAATAACTTGTGGGCAAGTACCCATCAACCTCAGTGGGACGGCTGTTCCGGACCTCATCAGGTGATCAGAGTCGAAACCGAGTTCCAGAAGATTCAAGCCCTCTATGAAAATTCGAAGGCCGACAGCTGCTGCCCTCCATGAGTAACAGCCACCAAACAAAAGAGGGAGCCCACTGGGGCTCCCTCAAAGGAATATAAGCGAGACGACGACTTGCCAACAGCCTGGGTTACAGACCTGCAACACGCTGGGCCTGCCTCACCACTTGGATGAACTTTGCCCGTTCGCCTTGGGGATCCTCACCCTTGGTCTTCTCCGCGATTTCCAAGACCAG
>JBGGMQ010000127.1:0-3956 GCA_041287975.1 Verrucomicrobium sp.
GACGACTTCGTCGGCAGCGCGGGCAACAGAGGGAGGCAGGGTGGCGGCGAGCAGGGCCGCCAGGATGTGGGCGGCCAGCGCCTGTCGGCGGAAGTTGGGTTTTATTGGAGCGGTCATGACGGTATAAAGGGCAGCAGTCTGACAGGGGATTTTCGAGACGGGAGCACGCGAGGGGAACTGTCTGATGAAGCTTGTCAGGAGCGGCAAGAATGTGACAAGATTCCTGCGGATTTTACTCAAAGACGTGTGGGGCGGACGGCCAGACCCTTAACTTTTGCAACTATTGCCACCTAACTCTTCGCGTCCAACGGCGCGGCGGTCTCATCAAAGTTTGCCTGGGTGATGCAGGCCGTTCTTGACCCGTTTTGACCGATTTCGCATAAAACATGTCCGCTAGATGCCTGGGGCCTTCCCGTAACTGGCACTCGCAACTCCTCGCCTTCCCCTTCCTTCATGCATCCCGTACGCTTTTCCCTTCTGGTGACCACCCTGGCGTTCGCAGGCTCTCTCTCTGCCGAGACCCTCGTCCGCTTTGAGAAGCAGCAGCTAGAGTCCCGCTTCTTCGGTGAAGGCGCTGCCCTCGGCGACCTCAACCACGACGGGAAGATGGACATCGTCTACGGACCTTACTGGTGGGAGGGGCCGGATTTCACCAAGCGGCACACCTTCTACACGGGCAAAGAGTTCAACATCAACGGCTACTCCGACAACTTCTTTGCCTACACGCCGGACCTCAATGGCGACGGCTGGCAGGACGTGCTGGTCCTCGGCTTCCCTGGCAAGGAAGCCCGCTGGTATGAGAATCCGGGTGCCGCCAGCAAGGAAGGGGAGCCGTGGAAGATGCACGTGGTCCTGGATGTGGTGGACAACGAGTCTCCAGAGTTCGCCGACATCACAGGCGACGGCAAACCGGAGATCGTCTGTTCGCAAGGGGGACGCTTTGGCTATGCCTCTCCCGCCGCTGATCCGAAGGCGAAGTGGGAGTTCGTTCCCATAACGGAGGACGTGAAGGTCCAGCGCTTCACTCATGGCATGGGCGTGGGCGATGTGGATGGTGATGGCCGCCCGGATCTGCTGGAGGCCCGTCGCTGGTGGCAGAACACTCCCGGGGCCAAGGTGTGGCCGTCCCGGCCGTTCCAGCTCACCGGTGGCGGCGGTGCCCAGATGTTTACTTATGACTTCGACGGCGATGGCGACAATGACATGGTTTCCTCCCTCAATGCACACCAGTTCGGCGTTTCCTGGTTTGAGAATCAGGCCGACAAGGCGGCTGCTGGTGCCGGCCCCACCTGGGTCAAGCACGTGATCGTGGGTGAGGAGCCTTGGGAGAATGACTACGGTGTGCGCTTCAGCCAGCCGCATGCCCTGGCTCTGGTGGATGTGGACGGCGACGGCCTCAAAGACATCATCACTGGCAAGCGGTACTGGGCCCACAACGGGCGTGACCCGAATGAAACCGATCCGCGCGTCATCTACTGGTTCCAGACTCAACGGAGCAAGGATGGCAAGGTGAGCTTCATCCCGCACTTGATCGACAGTGACAGTGGCGTGGGCACCCAGCTCACCACAGGTGATGTCAACGGTGACGGCCTCGTGGATGTCGTCATCGGGAACAAAGCCGGATGTTATGTCCTCGTCCAGAAGCGCGAGACGGTGGATGCCGCCCGATTCGCCCAGTTCCAGCCCCGGAAAATCTACGGCCCGGACTCGATCCGCTCTGAGAACTATGTCGGTGGCCAGTCTGCTGCTGACGCTGCCCGCAACATGATGGTCCCGGAAGGATTCAAGGTGGACCTCATCGCTTCTGAACCTGAGCTGGTCCAGCCCATCGCCATGTGCTGGGATGAGCGCGGGCGTCTCTGGGTGGTGGAGGGCAACACCTACCCCCAGCCATCCAAGACGGGTGATGGCAAAGACCGCATCCTCATCTTCGAAGACAAGGACGGTAACGGCACCTTCGAGACGCGCAAGGTCTTTACAGAAAGCCTCAATCTCGTCAGTGGCATTGAAATAGGTTTCGGTGGCGTCTGGGTCGGAGCCGCCCCCAATCTCCTCTTCATTCCAGACAAGGATCGCGATGACAAACCGGATGGCGCACCCGTGGTGTTGCTGGAAGGTTGGGGCAGCCAGGACACGCATGAAACGCTCAATTCCTTCATCTGGGGTCCGGATGGCTGGCTCTACGGCTGCCACGGCGTGTTCACCCACTCTCTCGTGGGCAAGCCAGGCACTCCGGACGAGGAGCGCCAGCCGCTTAACGCTGCCGTGTGGCGCTACCATCCTGTGAACCATCAGTTCGAGGTGTTCGCTCACGGCACCAGCAATCCCTGGGGGCTGGATTTCAATGACCGGGGCGAGTTCTTCGTCACCGCCTGCGTCATCCCGCATCTCTATCACATCCTTCCCGGTGGTCGCTATCAGCGCCAGGCTGGCCAGCATTTCAACCTTCACACCTACGACGATATCAAGACCATCGCCGAGCACCGGCATTTCGCCGGTGAGGTGCGCGACCACGCTCATTGGGGGGATCGCAAAGACGGCCGGAACCTCGCCATTCCTTCCAGCACCGACCAGGCCGGCGGCGGCCACGCCCACTGCGGGCTGGCCATCTACCAGGGCGATAATTTCCCGGAACTCTACCGCGGTGCCCTGTTGTTTTGCAACCTGCACGGCCGCCGACTGGTGAACAATGCCGTCGACGCCCGCCTTAGCGGCTACATCGGCCAGCGCCGCCCGGACTTCATGCGGGCCAATGACCACTGGTTCATCCCTGTCACCCAGCGGGTGGGGCCCGATGGAGCCCTCTATGTCTCAGACTGGTCCGATGCCCAGACCTGTCATCACAAGGACGTGGAGATCTGGAACCGCACCAATGGACGCATCTTCCGCGTGGTCTATGACAAGCTCAATACGGGCTGGACCCAAAACTTGCCGGCAGGCAAGGATGGATCCGGTCTCGCGACCATGTTGCTCGATTCCTCGAACTCCTGGCAGGCCCGCATGGCGCAACGTCTGCTCATGGAACAGGCGGCCGCAGGCAAATTCGATGCCAGTGTGAAGGCAACACTCCAGGCGGCGGTCGCCCTGCCCGGCAGTGTCAGCCGCCAGTTGCGTGCCCTGTGGGGCCTGTCCGTGGCTGGGGGCGCAGATGATGCCTTGTTGGCGGGACTCCTGTCCCGTCCTGAGCCCGAGCTGCGGGCCTGGGCAGTGCGCTTGTTGAGCCAGTCCACTCCCTCAGCCCCGTCCACGAGCCCGGCACTTTCCAAACTGGCGGAACTGGCAAAGAGCGACAAGTCCCCAGTGGTGCGCCGGGAACTCGCGTCTCTCCTGCAACGTCTGCCTGTGAAGCAGCGCTTCGAGGTGGCCGCCGCCCTTCTCGGTCATGCAGAGGACAAGGATGATCCGAACATCCCGCTGCTGGTATGGTATGGCATCGAACCTCTCGTCGGTGCTGATGGCACGGCAGGGCTCAAGCTCGCCGCTGCCAGCAAGATGGACAAAGTCACCGGATTCATCTACCGCCGCATGGCTTCCGGTGAAGGTGGACGCGAGGCAATCTTGCAGGCCATCTCGGAAAAGGCCGACCTCGGTCAGCGGGAGATGCTGCTGAAGCTGCTCGTCTCCTCTGCGAGGGGAACGGGGAAACTACCTTCACCTCAGAACTGGGCGGGCATCGCTGGACGTCTTCGTGAGGGTGCCCCGGATGCCATTGCCAGCATGGTGGATGAACTCTCCGCCTACTTTGGTGATGCCGCTGCTGCGGACCAGTACCGCTCCCTTCTCGTAAATTCCTCCGCACCTGCCTCCTCTCGCGAACGGGCTTTGCAGGTTCTGCTTCAGGTTCGCGATGGCCAGACAGCCCCCTTGCTGCAAAAGCTCGTGAGCCAGCAGGACCCGGCACTTGCCCGTCAGGCGATCCAGGCACTGGCTTCCTTGCCGGATGTGGGCACCCCTGC
>JBGGMQ010000128.1:0-3624 GCA_041287975.1 Verrucomicrobium sp.
TCCTCACCTACGGCACGGATCCGCAGCAGACGCTCAAGTACCTGCAGGACAAATTTGGCGTCGAGTTCAACCACACCCAGGAGGCCCGCGACAAGAAGCCCGACCTCCCGAGCACACTGGCCGCGGATTTGGTAAGCCGCACTGCTTTTGAGCGCGCCTCCCTCTACAACAATCCCAATCTCGCGGGATTCACACAGGAGTCCCTGGCGGCCTTGGTCCGGCAGAAGGCTAATCTCCAGCTTTCGCAACGTCGGGCTCTGCTGAGCCGTCTGGAACGTCCGGACGTGCCCGGTCTGGTTGAACTGATCAACGCGGATCTGCTCGCCGAGGGATCGCGAGGGTTCGCCGAGTTCCCCATCCACTACGCGCTCACCGCCGCTCAACTGGATGCCCTTGCCCAACTGAACCCGGACCTCTCCAAGAATGCCAAATTCGTGCAGGTGCGCCTGCACAAGATGGCTCCCTCGGCAGATGCGAACCTGACAGAAGACCCAGCCGCCCGGGAAGCCTGGCTTGACCGCCTCTGGGCCTATGCAGGCAGCTTGCCGCCCACTTTCAACACACTGAAGGCGCACATTCTGCGACTGCGTCTGGATCATGACCGGAAGAAGGGCGTGTACGACCGGGATCGATTTCTCCAGTACGTCAAGCTTCCCCGCCATGCCCCTTATCTGAATCCCCGCTGGCTGGAGCAGGTCGCCACGCGGTCTCACTGGGGGGACATCAACGAGGACTTCAGCGGCCCGTTGCAAGGCTTGCGCCCCCAGCTCGACGATGAACCGCTGATGCGTGAATATTTCCTCACCCTCTTCACCCGGGAGTCAGGAGGCGGGCAGAATGCAGTGAACGCCCTTGCTCCCTGGACGGATTATGTGAAAGAGGAGTGGCTCAAGCCCCTCTTTGCTGAAGCCATGATCGTGAGTGGCCAGGGCAACCCGGAGCGTTGGGCCCCATTGCTCACCCCCACTGCCTACCAGCAGCTCAAAGATCGCGTGGACATTGAATTCCCGGCGACCAATGCGCGGACCATCCTCCCGGGCAGTGATGTGACGTTTGACGTGGTCCTGAAGAACACCCCCAAACTGCTGGTGAAGGTTTATGAAATCAACCAGTTCAACTATTTCCAGTCCACCGGACGCCAGCTCAATACGGACTTGAGCCTCGATGGCCTGGTGGCCAATGCAGGGCAGGTCAAGACCTACGAAGCAGGCCCCTTTGTGCGCAAGCGTGAGACCTTTGCCTTTCCCGAACTGAAGGGACGCCGAGGAGCCTGGATCATCGAATTCATCGGTGGAGGCCGCAGCAGCAGAGCCCTCGTGCGTGTTGGCCAGTGGCAAATGCTCCAGCAGCCCCACCCTGCCGGAGACACCCTGATCGTGCTGGATGAAAAAGCGGACATCGTGAAGGACGCTGTTGCCTGGGTGGATGGACGCAAGCTCACCGCAGACTCGAAGTCGGGGCGCATCGTTGTGCCCTTCACCAGCCAACCGGGCTCCAAGAAAGTCGTCCTCACCGGACCTGAAGGCAGCTTCGCCACCCTGGCGACGATGGACCATCATGCAGAGGAGTACCTGCTGGATGCGCAGTTCCATGTGAACCGCGAGCAGCTTCTGGCCCGCCGGCAGGCCACCCTGGCCGTGCGCCCCTCCCTCATGCTGGGAGGTACCCACCTGGGGTTGGAACTGCTCCTTGAACCCTCACTGACCCTTACCACAGTGACGCTGGATGGCGTCAGCACCACAAGGGAGTTGAAGAACGTGAAAATGGACGCCGGCGGGGTGTTCACACATTCTTTCCTCGTACCGGAGCGCCTCGCGGAGCTGCGCGTGACCCTCAACGGCAAGGTGGAGTTGCTGAGCAAGGGCGGCACCAAGCAGCCCGTGACGGCGCAACAGCAGTGGTCCGTCAATGGCATCGACCGGACGGCTGACGTCAGCGAAGGCTTCTTCACCCACCTTCCTGGAGGCCATGCCTTTGACCTCCTGGGCAAGAATGGCGAGCCTCTGGCAGACCAGCAGGTGGTCTTCATTGTGAAACATCGCGAATTCGGTCGCACGGTGACCGTGTCACTGCGTACGGATGAAAAAGGCCGGGTGCAACTCGGGAGCCTCGAAGGGGTGGCTCAGGTCATCGCCCGGAGCCCGAACGGACGTCAGAGCGCCTGGCAAAATGAATCCTACCAGCGCACCTGGCCCAACTTGGTGCAACTCGCCGCAGGCCAGCCTCTGCGTCTTCCCGTACCAGCGGGGCTCAAACTTGAAGCAGGCCAGGTCTCCTTGCTGGAAAAGCGTGCTGGTAACTTTGCTGTAGACATCAGCCCCCAAACCGCTGTGCGCGACGGCTTTCTGTTTCTGGACGCCCTCCCTGCGGGGGACTACTCCCTGCAGTTGAGGAGTGACCAAGACCCTGTGACCATCGACATCAAAGCTGGCACCGGCAAGGCCATTGCTGGCTGGGTCGTTGGTCAGAGCCGCTTGTTGGAGATCAAAGGCAGTCAGATGCTGCAGATCGCCGCAGTGAACACAGACAAAGACTTGCTGACAGTGAAGCTCGCCAACGTGAATCCGTTCACCCGCGTTCACATCATCAGCACACGGTTTAACGACTCCAAGGATCTGTTCGAAAGCCTGGGCTCATTCCCCCGTCTCGGTGCCGCCAGTGGAATTCCCGCGACCTTACCGAACCTCTATGCCGCCGGGCGGGAGATTGGGGATGAGTACCGGTACATTCTGGATCGACGCTACGCGAAGACCTACCCGGGCAACATGCTCACCCGCCCTGGGTTGCTCCTCAATCCCTGGTCCACTCGCGATACTGGCCTGGCAGAGCTCAGCCAGGCAGCCGGACAGGCCGCAGGCGCAACTTCAGGGAGCAAAGATGCCAGGGTTCGCAAGGCCATGCTGGAAGCTGCCAAAAAAAGAGATCAGCCCAACCAGGGCGAAACAACAGTGCCCAATCTTGACTTCCTCGCCACCAGCGCCCCTTCCCTCTACAATCTCCTGCCCGACAAAGAAGGAATCGTCCGCGTACCACGCACGGCTCTTGGAGATCGCCAGGATGTGCAGATTTATGCCGAGGACCTGAGCCAGGCGGTGAGCCAGAGAATGGCTCTTCCAGAAGTGCCCACCAAGGTGGGAGATGAGCGGCTCATGCGACCGCTAGACCCCACGCAACCGTTCACCGAGAAAAAAGAAGTGACGGTACTGGAGAAGGGACAGAAGCTCACACTGGATGACATCGTCACCAGTGAACTGGAAACTTACGACACGCTGGGCAGCGTCTATTCCCTGTTCAGCACGCTCTCGCAGAATGCCACGCTCCCCAAGTTTGCCTGGATTCTGGAATGGCCCAAGCTGAACGATGCCGACAAGCGCTCCCGGTACGGTGAGTTTGCGTGTCACGAGCTGAATTTCTTCCTGGCTCGCAAGGATCCAGCCTTCTTCACCACGGTGGTGAAACCCTACCTGGCGCACAAGAAGGACAAGACCTTCATGGACGAGTTCCTGCTTGGGGCGGACCTTTCAAAATACCTCGAACCCTGGCGCTACGCCATGCTCAATACCGTGGAGCGGGCCCTCCTGGCCCAGCGCATTCCCGGAGAGGCTCCTCGTGCCGCCCGTCTGC
>JBGGMQ010000129.1:0-6150 GCA_041287975.1 Verrucomicrobium sp.
GCAGACCTGGGGAAGGGCAAACCCGGAAAGCGCGTCCGACTAAGATCCCTTTTGATTCACACTCACTGCCATGACGCCCTCTTTAGGCCACCAGCCAGCAATGCGGACGTCCATGTCTTTGGCACCGATCTGTGATTTCACAGCTTCCAGCAGGCGCTGCTCACTGTCAGGAGTCATGGGAACACCGAAGAAGGGCTCCAAATTCTTCACCACCGCGTCATTCGCAGCGATGCCGATCAAAGAGACCTTGCTGGTGTCGGTCGCATTCATCGGGGGCGGCGTGGGGGAGCGTCCTACAGAGGAATCCACCGGGCCGCTCATGACGATGACCTGGCGAAGCTGGGTGGAGCTGCCGTTCACGTGATCATCGGCGATCTGCTGACGGATCATGCGCTCCTGGCTGCGACGCTCGATCTCTGCCATAGCCAACTCCCGAGGCGTGCGGCGAGGAGGAACAGCAACGGGCGCGGGTGCAGGTGTGGGTACCGCAGCACCAGCGACCACCGGACCAGAAGTCGGCGGCTTGATTACCATCGTGGGCCGACTCATGTCTGGAGCAACCATGACAGGACCCGCGGTTGGCGGCCGGATCACCGCCGTTGGTTTGAGCAATTCATGACTCTCCACCGGCCGCTCGGGTAAGGGGCCAAAAACTGGCAACGGCAAGGCATCCTGCGCCAGCGCAACAACGCTGGAGGCGGCCAAGAGGCACGAAACTAGCTTCCAATAATTCACGGCGGCGATTTATGACAGGTTTACCGCGTGCTGACAAGACTCTTTCCCGCTAGATTTCTGGCAATACTTTACCCATGTCCGACGAAGTCCATACCATCTCCCGCCGGAAGGAATTTATCACCATCAGTGACGAGTTGCGGACCTACATGAAGCACTACGGGCGGCTGGAAGCACTGCCGGCACTGTATTGCGACCTCCAAAGCTTCATGAGCGCCTACCCGCTCATGGACAAGGAAGGCAAGGGCACCCTCTGGGACACGGTGGTCTACGAACGCTCCCAGCTTAAGGAACTTTGGCCCCGGCTAACCAGCATCTACTCCCTGCTCAAAACCGGGGACTTGAAAGCAGTGCCCCACCTGTATGTGGAACGCGTCGATTTCTGTGGCTTTGGCAACAGCAAGCCCTTCCGCATCCGCGTGGTCAACCAGTACAACGACAACTACGACCACTTCTACATCAAGGTGGCCGATGCCTCACGGGTGTACGGACTGGAACTGGAGCACCTCCTCTCACCCAACCGGATCAACTACCTCGTCCATGAGGAGACACTGATTGAGGAGCACATCGCCGGCATTCCCGGGGATGTGTTCATCAGCGACTATTTTGAGAAGCCGGATGTGAACCGCGTCCGTGTGGCCAAGGAGTTCGTGAAGTTCAGCGAGCGCTGCTTCATCCGCCTGCTGGGAGACATGCGCAGCTACAACTACGTCATCGACATGACGCCCGACTTCGAAGAGACCCAGTACCGGGTGCGGGCCATCGACTTCGACCAGCAAAGCTACGAAGGCAGCAAGAGCATCTACCTGCCCCAGTTCCACAAGGAAAACCTCCCGGTGGTAAAACTCTGCACCAAGTACCTCAACTACGCGACCATGCAGCAGTACCAACAGGAGGAGCGCAGCCTGATCGCCCGCCGCTTCCTCGCGGAAAAGCCCCGCCTGCGCGCCCTCTTCCGCTGCATGAAGCACCATCCAGCTGAACCTCCCGCAAAGGTCATCCAGCTGAAAAAAGAGCTGGGTGAGTACCACGGTACGTCATGCTTCGACGACTGCGGAAGCATGGGAGACATTGTGGAAAAGCACATTGAGTACATGCTGGCAAAACAGCTCGGCGAACTGGGTGCGGGCAAGACAACGGTGGCTCCTTGACTCTACGGACGTGTCACATATTCGTCAGATCACTGTGTTCGCAGTTTACGCCTGCCTTTTTCTATAGGAAGACTGGACAAGCAACTCTCCGTCCCGCTTATGAATCTGCCCAACATCTTTGAAGCCGACACGTCTCCCCTGAAATTCGCTGCGGGAAGCATCATCTTCAGCGAAGGCGATGCGGGTGACGCCCTTTACGTGGTGAAAGAGGGCGAAGTGGAGCTCAAGGTCAAAGGCCGTCTCGTGGAAGTGGTGCAACCCGAAGGCTTCTTCGGCGAAATGGCCCTCATCGAGGACGGTCCCCGCACCGCCACCGCCGTGGCCAGCACCGACGTCGTCCTCGTGCCTATCAATGAAAAGCGGTTTGAGTTCATGGTGCATGAGGTTCCCATGTTCGCCCTGCACGTGATGCGCGGCCTGAGCCGCCGTCTGCGCAGCTTGGATGAGCAGTAGGGAAAAGAGTTTTCAGTTTTCAGCCTGAGGGGCGCAGGGCGCAGCGGCGCAGTGGCTTTGTGTGATCCTCCGAGGCTGCCGGGGTGCCTGGCAATACGGCCCCGCCTTTCTACTTTTCACTCTTTTACTTTTCACTGCCTTCCATTTGCTGCTAGGGAACCCAGTTCATGAAGCTGCTCCTGGAAACCCTGCAATCTGGCGCGGACTACCTCGCCAAACGCGGGGTAGAGGATCCCCGGCTCAACATGGAGCACCTCCTGGCCCATGTGCTGGGCTGCCGTCGCCTGGACCTGTACCTGAGATTCGACCAGAAGCTGGACGAGCCTGAACTGCAGCCGCTGCGTGGACTCTTGAAGCGACGCGGAGAAGGCGAACCCTTGCAACACCTGCTGGGCACGGTCGAATTCCACGACAGCGAGTTCATCTCTGACCACCGGGCACTCATTCCTCGACCTGAGACGGAGCACCTGGTCAGTCTGCTCGTGGACAAGGTCTTTCCGAAGTCTGCGACACCGCGACGAGTGCTGGATGTCGGCACCGGCTCGGGCTGCATTGGCCTTTCTCTCGCCAAAGCCTGGCCGACAGCAGAAGTGCTGTTGGTGGACATCTCCGAAGATGCCCTGGAACTTGCCCGTCTGAATGCTGGCCGTCTAGGGCTCAATGGCCAGACGGTACGTCTGGTGCGGAGTGACCTGCTGGAGAAGGTGGACGGAGCTTATGACCTGATCGTCGCCAACCTTCCCTACATCCCCACGGCAGAGATGGTGGAAATCAGCCGGGAAGTGGCTCATGATCCCAAACTGGCTCTCGATGGCGGGCCATCAGGGCTGGAGATCATTGACCGTCTTCTGGCAACAGCACCCGACCACCTCACGGAAAATGGCATGCTGGCATTGGAACTGCACTACGATCAAGCAGTGACCGTCAGCGATCGCTTGCAGAAACTCGAATTTCAGGCCATCCAGTCGGCGGCTGACCTCGCTGGCATCGTGCGTTTCGTTTTTGCCCGGCGTCCCCCCATGCCCCCTCCGGCTCCCGAATCCCTTTCTGCATCTGAAGACGTAGCGGCTCTGTCCGCGTCACCTGAATCCTGACTTCTCCCCTCCTCCACTCACTTTTTCATGCAAAAGCTCATCGTCCAAGGCGGCAACCGGTTGCGCGGCAAGGTTATCATCAGCGGGTCCAAAAACTCGTCCCTCCCCATCCTCGCAGCCACGCTTCTGACGAAAGAGGAGTGCATCATCCGGCAGGTGCCGGACCTGAGCGACACCAACTACATGTTGCAGATCCTGCGGGAACTGGGTGCCGAAGTGGAGCGCGCCAGCGGGACGATGAACATCAAGGCGGAGAAGATCATCCCCGACACCCCCTATGACCTGGTGCGGAAAATGCGTGCCTCCATCTGCGTGATGGGCCCCCTCACCGGTCGCCTTCGCAAGGCGGTGGTCTCCATGCCTGGCGGCTGCGTCATCGGGGACCGCCCTGTGGACCTGCACCTGAAGGGTCTCGAATATCTGGGTGCCAAGGTGCAGATGGATGGTGGCAACATCCACATTGAATCCAAAAAGCCGCTCAAGGGTTGTACCATGAACCTGCTGGGCAAGTTTGGCTCCACGGTGCTGGGCACGGACAACGTCATGATGGCCGCCGTACTCACCAAAGGCACCACCATCATCGAAGGGGCGGCTGCCGAACCGGAAGTGGAAGACCTCGCCAACTTCCTCATCAAGATGGGTGCCAAGATCGAAGGCGCCGGCACCACCCGCATCGTCATTGAAGGTGTGAAAGAGCTGCACGGCGCTGAGCACACCGTCATCCCTGACCGCATCGAAGCAGGTACTTTCCTGGTGGCTGGAGCGATCTGCGGCGACGGCGTGATGGTGAAGCGAGTGATTCCCGCCCACCTCAAAAACGTCACCGATACCCTCGCAGCTTCTGGCTACGAGATCAGCACGACCAAGGACAGCATCACGATCATGCCTGGAAGCACCCCCAAGGGCTTCCACCTGACAACCCGCACCTACCCTGGCTTCCCCACGGACATGCAAGCGCAGTTCTGCGCCCTGGCCTGCACCATTCCAGGCCCGAGCAGCATCAAGGAAACCATCTTCCCACAGCGCTTCATGCATGTGTCGGAGCTCAAGCGCATGGGTGCCAACATCGAACTCGACGGCGACACCGCCCGCATCACGGGTGTGGAGCAGCTCAGCGGCGCCCCCGTGATGGCCAGCGACCTCCGTGCATCCGCGGCCCTCGTTCTCGCCGGCCTCGCCGCCAAAGGCACGACCGAGATCCACCGCCTGTACCACATCGACCGTGGTTATGAGCATCTGGATGAGAAACTGAGCCAGTTGGGTGCCGTCACGGAACGAGTCAAAGAATAGCAGGGTTAGGAGTTAGGTGTTAGACGATGTGCAAGGAACCCCTTGTTCCTCCCACCCGACTACCGGAGGACTGTGCCTTGAAGCAACGCAGCCCCCTTCCCATAACTCCTAACGTATAACTTCTTCGCAATGCTTTCCCTTTCCACCTGCTGGAACAGCCATCGCCATGAAGAGGGCATGCAGATCGCGATGGAGGCGCGCATGCTGGGTTTTGACCACATTGAGGTCAGCCATGGTTTAAAGGTCTCCCATCTGCCAGGGCTCTTGCAGGCGGTGGCGGAAAAGGTGATCCAGGTCTCCAGCGTGCATAACTTCTGCCCCCCGCCGGTGGAGGTGATGATGGACGCTCCCGATGCCTTTGAGTTCACTTCCAACCGGGAATCGGAAAGGTGTCGAACCATGAACCTGACCGAGGCAACGCTGGAAATGACGGCCCGCCTGGGGGCTCGCAGAGTGGTGATGCACTTGGGCAGCGTGCCCATGAAGCCCTACACGACCCGCCTGGAGGCGCTAACCCACCAGGGCAAAATCTACTCCCGGGAATACAACAAGCTGAAGCTGGAGTTCGTGGAACAGCGCCTCAAGCACTCCCAGCGGTATCTTGATATGGCCCGCAGCGCCCTGGACGAATTGCTGCCCAAATGCGAGCAGTATCAAATCGTACTGGGCGTCGAAACACGCAGCCACTTTGAACAGGTGCCCAATGAGCCGGAGATGATGCAACTCCTGAAACACTACGGGGACTGCCCGTGGATTGGCTTCTGGCACGACTTCGGCCATGTGCAGCGCAAGGCCAACCTTGGACTGCTGAATCACGCAGAACTCCTGGGCAACATCGCCCCCAGACTGCTGGGCTGCCATGTGCATGATGTGGAATGGCCTGCCAGGGATCACCGCATCCCCTTCACAGGCGGTGACGTCAATTTCGACCAATTGCTCCCCTTGGTCCCCCAAGGCACCCCGCTTGTCTGGGAGCTGAGTCCCGGTCAGCGCCGGGCGCATGTGCAGGAACGTCTCGTGGAATGGCGCACCCGGTATGGCGGCTGATCGCCAGGCCGAACGAGCCGGAGGTGAGCGAAAGTTCAGACACCCGGCCATGCAAACCCTTGCCGGGACGCCAGATTGCAGTAAATGCCCTCCCGCCACATGACATCCGCCTTCGCTGAAACCTTCTCGTTCCTCTGGAAGAACGATCTCAAGACCATTCTATCGAGGGTACGGAACAGGGATGTCCCGCCGCTGATGCAGTTCCTGGTCTATGCGACCTGTGGTGTCATTGCCACGGTCATCCACCAGGGCTTGGTGGCGATCCTTTCGGTCAGCATATTCCCGGCCATCAAAAATATGGTCGTGGACGGAGTTGTTCTCACAGAAGAGCTCCGGAAGCACAACCTCTTGCTCAACAACGTGATCGCCTTCCCCATCGGAGC
>JBGGMQ010000130.1:0-3320 GCA_041287975.1 Verrucomicrobium sp.
TGGAAGTTCACCCCCCAGCTGGGCAGCCTCAGGGCACCGATGAGCGGTAGACGCACCTGGCCGCCATGGGTGTGGCCGGAAACCTGAAAGGCTGCACGCTCGTCCCAGGCCAGCATGCTGGCGAAGTCCGGTTCGTGCACCAGCGCCAGGGTCCGCTCATTGGCCTTCAGTCCTTGAGCTGCGGTGTTCCAGTCTGGGAAGCCGCCCCACGCACTTTGGAGGCCTGTCACGATGACCTCACCTCCTGCACAGGGCACCCGGGTATGCCTGTTCACCAGGACGTCAATGCCCTGACGCGCGAGCACGGTCTGAATGCGACCCGGTTGGTGCCAGTGGTCATGATTTCCCAGACACGCCAGCACTCCGGCCTTCGCCTGGAGACCGCCAATCACCTTGCCAAAGTCCTCGAACCTGCGGCTCGAGCTGGAGATGTAATCTCCTGTCAGGAGAATGAGATCGGGCTTGAGTTCGTTGGTCCGCCTCACCACCTCTGCCAGGTAATCCTCTTCAAAAAGAGGATCAAAGTGGAAGTCGGTCAGCGAGATGGCCCTGAATTTCGCAGGGGCCTTGGCTCCGAGCGAAAGGGCGACATCATGCCGGTCCACCGTGATGCGGTGCCGTTCCAGAAGGGAAGAGTAAGCGTAGGTGCCACCGCCCCCCAGAGCCATCGCGGGAATCGCCAGACCAAGCCGCTTGAGAAAGGTCCGACGGCTCTGTGCAGTGGGTCGGAAGTCTTCAGTCATGGGGGGCCAACGCAAAAAAGCGTATGCTGGGTACGGATGAGAAACTGACGGCCATTGACGGCGTAAGAGGCAAGCGACTTGTCACCCAGGGGGTTCGTCGAAAGGACTTCCAGATTGCGGGCCGCCTTGATCACAAAGCCGTTCCCCTGCTCATCCTGAATGTAAATCTTGCCGTCCGCATAGAGTGGCGAGGCCGAAGTCTGGCGGGCCACCCGTTCCTGCCAGAAGAGCTTGCCTGTGCGAGCTTCGAAGCAGGATACCATGCCATTGTCGGCCACGGAGAAAAGGTCCTCTCCAATCACCAGCATGGAGGGCGTCAAAGGAGCACCCTTCTCAATCTTCCACACCACATGGGTGTCGGTGACATTGCCTTTTCCATCGGGCCGAATGGCCAGGCCTGTGGGTTTGTCATAGCCTGTGCTCAGGAACACCAGACCCTGCCCGTACACGGGCCGCGGCACCACAGAGTAGCCTTCGTATTCCACCCGCCAGATCTCTGAGCCATCCTTGGGGTTCAAGGCACTAACAACATTGCTGCCGGGGGTGATGATCTGCTTCTGCCCGTTCACCTCTATGACCAGCGGCGTGGAGAATGAGAAGGTCTTCTTCGCACTGGACTGGCGGTTGATCTTCCAGCGCACATTTCCATTGTCCTTGTCCAGCGCCACGATGAAGGGATTGCTGGCCGCGTCCGCATTGTAGATCAGGAGCCCGTCCACCAGCACGGGGCAGCTGCCGTTGCCATGGACAGGGCTGTAAACAATTTGCTGGGTCTTCCACTTGATCTTGCCGGCAATGTCCAGGCAGGCCGTGCCAAAGTGCCCGAAGTGGGCGTAGATCCGGTCGTCCTCGACTATGGGCGTAGGACTGGCGTAGCTGTTCTTGCCGTGGATGCCCTGCGTGTGTGGGGTATCTACGACGAACACTTCCTGGTCCCACAGGATTTTCCCATCCGTCGCCTGCAGGGCGACCACCCGCAGTGAAAAGGTGTCATGAGGATCGGTGGAGTCCTTGGATCCCACCGCATTCGTGAGGTAGATCACCCCCTTGGCGACGACAGGTGACGACCATGCCCGACCCGGCAGATCCACCTTCCATGTCACATTCTCCGTGGCGGACCACTTCACAGGCAGCCCCGTCTCCGTCGAGCTGCCCTGATGCGTCGGCCCCCGGAATTCAGGCCAGTCCGAGGTGGGTGCAGCGGGGAGAGACCCGACGACTAGCCCGATCAGGGCCACGGCAAGACAGGAGGTACGGCGCATAAAAAAAGGGAGGCCTAAACAGCAATCTCGGCCTTGATACCCGGCCAGGGATCGTAGTTCTCAAGCGTAAAATCCTCGAACTTGAATCCATCGATATCCCTGACCTCAGGATTGATCTTCATCACGGGCAGAGGCCGGGGCTCACGGGTGAGCTGCAGCCTGGCCTGTTCCAGATGGTTGGCATACAAGTGTAGATCCCCAAACGTGTGAACGAAGTCCCCGGGCTGCAAATCGCACACCTGGGCCACCATCATAGTCAGGAGGGCGTAGGAGGCGATGTTAAAGGGTACGCCGAGGAACAAGTCGGCACTGCGCTGGTAGAGCTGGCAGCTCAATCGCCCCTGGTCCACGAAGAACTGAAACATCAGGTGACACGGCGGGAGGGCCATCTCATCGATGCGTGCCACATTCCAGGCGCTGACGATATGCCGGCGCGAGTAGGGATTCTTTTTGATGCTGGCGATGACGTCTGAGATCTGATCATGAGTGACTCCGTCGGCACCCTGCCAGCGACGCCACTGCGCACCATAGACCGGGCCCAGGTTGCCCTCTTCATCCGCCCACTCGTCCCAGATGGTGACCTTGTTCTCGTGGAGGTACTTGATGTTCGTGTCGCCCTTCAGGAACCAGAGCAACTCGTGAATGATCGAGCGGAGGTGCAGCTTCTTGGTCGTCAGCACGGGGAAGCCCTGCGCGAGGTCATACCGCGACTGTTCACCAAACACGGAGTAGGCCCCTACCCCGGTGCGATCCTGCCGGTAGCTGCCATGCTCCAGAACTTTTTTCAACAGGCGTTGATATTCGAGCATAACGAAAAATGCACAGCTGGGATGAGGTTGCAACGATTTGACGCTCCCATCGCTGAGATGCTCGCAAATTCCAGCCCCTTTTTGATCGGGGCCACGGATTTTTCAAATGCCGCGAGAGAGAGCACCCTCGAAAGCGCAGAATGGCGGTCTGCCGTACCGACGATTGGCAATCGACCCCGCCAACCTCACTTCATCGCAGGCGTCAAACGCACAGGGACAAACACCGTTCGGGCGAGCATCTCCGGAGAAGGCACGTTGCCCCTGTCTTTCTCAGCAGGAGGCGGATCCAGGCTCAAGTAGAGATAGATGAAGAAAAATCTGCGCAGTTGGTCACTGCCAGGGGCACCGATGTGTTCCCCGCGTTGGATATTAAAGCCAGCACCGGCTGGCACGGTTTGGGATTTGAAACAATCCACGCAGAGGTCTGCCAGTTCATTTTTCTGAGGCCTAAAGAGGGAGCCATTTCCAATCGCCAGAGCATTGAGGATCTCATCCTTCGTCAGAGC
>JBGGMQ010000131.1:0-2831 GCA_041287975.1 Verrucomicrobium sp.
AAATGATCTGCGGCCACAGCGAAACTGACGGGACGGCCTTGATTCAAATTTTGTCCAAGTGTCGAGCCTAAGGACTCGTAGTGGGGATAGCTTGCTTTCCTCACTACCATGCCTACCCGTCGCATCCTGGGCGTTGCCCTCACTTTTGCCGTTGCCAGTTCGTTCGGCTGGAACCCGCGTCTGAATGCCCAGGAGGCAGCCGCCGCCCCAGCGGTTCCCGTACCTGTGGAGTCCCCTGCCCCCACTTATGACGTGGTGGTGTACGGCGGGGTGCCTTGTGGCGTGGCGGCAGCAGTGGCCGCCTCTCGCGAGGGTGGCAAGACATTGTTGATCGAGCCCACCAAGGATGTGGGTGGGCTGAACACGAGCGGCCTCAACACCGCAGAGACGGAGCACATGCTGAAGTGGACCTTTGGCGGAGTGGCGCAGGAAGCCTACCAGCGCATGGGTTGGGACTACGGCCGCTGGCAGCCTGTGTACTATTTCGAGTCCAAGGTGGTGGCCAAGGTCTTCCACGCGATGCTGAGTGAGGCGAAGGTCGAGGTGCGCTACGGCTTGAGAGTGACCGGCGTGCAGAAGGAAGGAACGGCTATCAAGAGCATCACCCTGAGCGATGGCAACACGGTGACAGGCAAGGTATTCGTGGACGCCGGGTACGAAGGAGATCTGATGGCCCGCAGCGGCGTGAGCTACACTTGGGGCCGGGAGTCCATCCAGGAATATGGCGAGTCTCTCGCGGGCATCCGCCTGGACACAACACCCCGCAAGGCGGCGACGGTGGATGAAAAGGGCAATCTGCTGCCGGGGATCAGCGGCTGGGCCAAAGACGTGACCGAAGGCTCAGGCGACAAAAAGGTGATGAACTACAACTGGCGTCTGTGTCTCTCGAATGACCCCGAACAGTCCACTCCCTTCCCCGAACCCAAGACCTATGACCGGGCCCGTTACAAGGTGCTGGAGAACTGGATTCGCGAGAAAGTGGCCGCAGGCGGCACGGTGAAGCTGGTCGACATCATCGATCTCTATTCCCACGCCCCGGGTCGCAAGGACAAGAAGGAAGTGAACAACAAACAAGCGGCAGTGATCTCGGTGGGCCATTTTGGTGGGCAGTTCGACTACCCTGACGCCGACTACGCGAAGCGTGATCAGATTGTGCAGGACCACACTGACTACACCGTGGGCCTGTTCCATTTCCTAAGGACCGACGAAAGCGTGCCGGAAACGCTTCGTGAGGAAACTAAACAATGGGGCCTGGCCAAGGATGAATCCACCGACAACGACAACTGGCCCTACCAGTTCTATGTGCGCGAAGCCCGCCGCATGAAGGGGGTGTACGTGATGACCCAGAAAGACATCACCGAGGACCGTCGCAAAAATGACTCCATTGCCATGGGCAGCCACTTCATTGACAGCCACCATGTGCAGCGCCTGGCAGTGTCCCCGACCGAGTTCGTCAATGAAGGTCGCATCTGGCAGGAGGGCAAGGTTTACCAGATCCCGTTCCGCGCCATCCTGCCTAAGGCTGAGGAATGCACGAACCTCCTAGTGCCAGGGGCGGCCAGCTACAGCCATGTGGCCTTCTGCACCTACCGTTTGGAAAGCACCTGGATGATGAGTGGCCACGCTGCTGGTGTTGCCGCCACCCGGGCTGCGCTTTGGGGCAAGAACGTGCAGGAGCTGATCGTGGAGAACCTGCAGGAGCGCCTCCGTGCGCAGGGTCAGGTGATCGACTACCTTCCTGGTGCTCCTGAGGATTTTGTGAAGCCGGACAAGAAGAAGTGACAATAGCGGATATCATTCCCTATGTCTGAGCACAAGGCCTTCATCCTGTGGGAAAGTACCGGTGGTGAGTTCACCAAGGGACGTTATTCGCGGGAGCATGTTTGGAAGTTTGATGGCGGGGTAACGGTCCCGGCCTCGCCATCGCCTTCCGTGGTGCGCCCGCCATTTTCCAATCCGGATTGCGTTGATCCGGAAGAGGCGTTTGTGGCGGCAGTCTCAAGCTGCCACATGCTCACCTACCTCTTTTTGGCGGGGAGAAAGGGGTTTGAAGTGCTGAGGTACGAGGATGAAGCCGTGGGCGTCATGACCAAGAACGCGTCGGGCGTGCCTTGGGTGAGCACTATCACCCTGAACGTGCGCATTGCCTACGGCGGGGAGGAGGGCAAGGTTCCGACCATGGAGGAGGAAGACCGCCTGCACCATGAGGCGCATGAACAGTGCTATATCGCGAATTCCATTCGGACGGAGGTCGTAGTGCGTAATCGGCATCGGGGGTGAGTTGCGGGGACTCCCAACTGTTCAAGCCACGCTGCCGTACTGACGAGGCGACATCGCCATTGGCGTACCAAATAACAATGCCACCCTGAAGTCCCCGGCAAGATGCCAGGGACAGCACGCAGGATGCGCGCGCTCCCCAACTGCCCGATGGAAGTCAGCGAGACACCAATAAACTGTCTGTCCCTTTATTGCCTTCCCGTCCCTTTATTGCCTTCCCCAAGACCAAAGACCTGAGTCAGCCGCTCTGTTGGCGCTGTAGAGATCGGGTCGAGCTGGGGGGATTGCGCCCCCCAGCCCTCCCACACCACCGGACATGCGGTTCCGCATCCGGCGGTTGGCATCGTGTCGGGGGTTATCCCGTGAGGGCAATGGCTTCCACCATCGTCATTCTCCTGCTTCGCTCGTCATTACCGCCTCGCCGCGTGAGCTCCACCTTTTCCCTCTCCGGAGCACTTGAGATGGTTTCACCATCGGGGCGCTTGGGGTTCGCGCAGCGGCCAGAGGTTTCACTCCTCTTGGGACTGCCGACGTTCGGGCTGTTTTGGGTGGAC
>JBGGMQ010000132.1:0-3078 GCA_041287975.1 Verrucomicrobium sp.
AGGAAGATCAACTTGCGGCAGAAGTTGCCCCAGAGAAGGCATCCCACCTTTCTTGTCCTTCCCTTACTCACTCCACCTTTCTTACATAGGCCGTGACAGCCAGTCCCGACTCAATTTCAAAACCCCCTTCACGTACCAGAGACAGGACTCGAACCTGCACTTCTTGCGAAACTAGATCCTAAGTCTAGCGCGTCTACCAATTCCGCCACTCTGGCCACGTCGTGAATCCCACGGGGGTGGGAAGTGGATTAAACGGTCAATGAGCGGAAGTGGCAACGGGTTTTTCATCCGTCTTGCCAACTGACACTGCCCGTGACTGGAGCCGGGAAACGAGCCATACGGCCAGGGCTCCCGTGAGAAAGATGATGATGAGGGGCACAATGCCGACCACGGGGCTGACGATGGCGCGGCAGGTGTTGCGCACCAGCCAAGGGGAATAAGCGTCCTCCCGGAGCAGGCGGGTGCTGAAGACCAGGCCACTGAAGTACTTCATGCCGAAAACCCACCCGGCGTGGAGGCCGATGCTGTACCAGAGGCCCCCGCTGGCCAGCCGGAGACGCCCGAGGGACCAGCCGACGGCGGCGAGCACCATGAACTCACCGACGACGTTCTGCCAGAGGCCGAACCCCCGGAAAAGCTGAGTGATGACCCAGAAGCCGCTCAGCCAAGTGACTTGGTCATTGGGGAGGGCTCCATCCAGCGGGGGCTTGAGGAAGTGCAGGATGGAAAAGAAAAGCGTGGTCCAGAACAACCCGGCCCGCACTCCGAGCGAATGGCAAAGGACGCCCAAGATGGCTCCGCGAAACATGAACTCTTCTAAAACTCCGACCGTCAGTCCGGAGATGAGATCGCCCACGAAGTCCGTGTAGGGCGGCTCCGGCTTGAGCCGGGAGACACCAAAGGACAAGCAGACCCAGGCGAGCACACCCACGGAAAGGAGAGCGAGAACGAAGGTGCCCGTGAATTGCCGCGCTCCTCGCCCCAGCGGGATCTGGCCGACGATCTCCTTCCATGGCATGTGCAGCGTCTTGAGCAGGGAGGGCATCCCGACTAGAGCGGCAAGGAGAACGGCGCGATTGAAGTAGCTGGGGAATTCCTTTTCCCCGAGCACTCCGGCCAGCCAGCCCTGAGGGGAGGCGGTGATGAAATGCTGAGCAGCAAAAAACAGAGCAGGAGCGAGCAGCGCACCGAGCACCAGCACCAACAGCACGTAGCCGTTGACGATGAGGAGTTCGCGGTGCTTGAAGGACAATGACATCTACGCTGGTAAACCCGGTTGGGGGGAGACTCAACTGGGGGAGAGCGAGTTTTCAGTTTCAAAGTTTTCAGTTTTCAGCGGGAGCGCCGGAGGCGGCGGGCGATGGAGTTGAACTGAAGTTCCCGGCAAGATGCCGAAAACAGCACGCAGGATGCGCACGCTCCCCAGCTTCCGGATCCGGCGACGTTTGAAAGTAGTTCGGTTGTCCCAACCGATCAGTCCGTAAGTCCCCCTTTACGTCGCTCTCGGTCAGGCGGCTCTCGCGTCACGCCAGTCCGCCGCGCCGCTCCCGACCCGGCTGAGGACGGCCGGACTACTCTCAGGTTACGGGTTGACTCCAAAGGCTACCTTGGCCCGGTCGAGCTTGTCCGTGTCCTTGCTCATCAGCGAGTGATCCAGCAGCTTCTTCTTGAGGGTGGCGGGCAGCAGCTTGAGATCATCGGGCCGAAGTTTCGAGAAGTCCCAGCCGCCAAAGAGGCGGGCGGCCCCTTCCACCTGCGCGTCGCTGAGATTTCCGTCTTGAGCGGCCGCTACAAGATCGGCGGTGGAGTGCTCCAGCAGTATTGCTTCCGCACAGCCTTCGTAGGCTGCATATCCTGACCAAGGCCCCTCGCCAGAGCCAAACCAGGTGAACAACGCCAGCAAACGCTTGTGCACATCTGGATGTTCTTTTTCAATCACTTGGAGAAAACGCTGACCACTGCGATGCGCCTCCGACTGGTACATCTCACCCTTCTCCCAGTATTGACGCAAAGACTGGGGCATCGCGGCCTGCCACCGGGCACGATCAATTTCAGCCTGACGGAGTCGAGTTGCCGCCCTGTTCACTTCAGCTCTTGGTCCGGCCATCTTGCGGACGTCAAACCACTTGAGCCATTTTTCGCTGTCCTTCAGGCTGGCATCGCTGGCCCACAACTCACAGCGCACCGAGGAGCCATGATGGTTGGTGATGAGCACCAATTCCGTCTGCCCGCGATACAATCGCACTGCTGGAGTGCCCAGACATCGGCAGTGGAAGTATCCCTTTGACGGCAACACCGTCACAGCGTCATTGAACTCGGCAATGTCCTTCGGGTCGGTCGAGGTGAACAACACTTTGGCTTTGTCCAACGGTCCTGTAGAAACGACCAGTCGGTCGGCTTGTTTGATGAGTTCCGTCAGTTGCTCCGGCACCACGGGGCTTGGGCTTTCGTCCTGATCTTGACCCTGCCCGCTGAGCGGCAAGGAGGCAATGCAGGTGAACAGCACGGCCATGGCCAGTGCCTGACAGGAATAGGCGCGGGCGAAACAGGTCATGACAGGGGAAAAGCGGATGCGCACATCATCATGCCCTATGTCCGCAATTTAGGTCAATGCCATATTGCAATCGGGGTTCACGACCGAGGTGGAAAGGCTCAACAGTAAGGCATGAGTTTGGATGTGGAGGTTCGTCGCCAACCTGTAACGTCACTGAAGTTCCCGGCAAGATGCCGAAAACAGCACGCTGGAAGCGCGCGCTCCCCAGCTTCTGGCTTCAGCGACGTTTGAAAGATCGGGTCGAGCTGGGGGGATTGCGCCCCCCAGCCCTCCCACACCACCGGACATGCGGTTCCGCATCCGGCGGTTGATATCGTGTCGGGGGTTATCCCGTGAGGGCAATGGCTTCCACCATCGTCATTCTCCTGCTTCGCTCGTCATTGCCGCCTCGCCGCGTGAGCTCCACCTTTTCCCTCTCCGGAGCACTTGAGATGGTTTCACCATCGGGGCGCTTGGGGTTCGCGCAGCGGCCAGAGGTTTCACTCCTCTTGGGACTGCCGACGTTCGGGCTGTTTTGGGTGGAC
>JBGGMQ010000133.1:0-2998 GCA_041287975.1 Verrucomicrobium sp.
CCCATGGTCGTGGGGCATGAATTCGTGGGCGAGGTCGTCGAGGTCGGATCGAACGTCAGTGACTTCCACAAAGGCGAAATCGTCAGTGCCGAGGGGCACGTCGTCTGCGGTCGCTGTCGCAATTGTCTGGCGGGTCGCCGCCACCTGTGTGCCGATACCAAGGGGATTGGCGTGAATCGCCCGGGCGCCTTCGCAGAGTACATCAGCGTTCCGATGACGAATGTCTGGCACCATCGCGAAGGTGTGGATGAGGACATTGCCTCCATCTTTGATCCTTTTGGCAATGCCGTTCACACGGCCCTGTCTTTTGAGGTGCTGGGTGAAGATGTTCTTATCACCGGTGCCGGTCCCATCGGCATCATGGCCGTGGCCATCGTGAAGCACGCCGGGGCCCGGCACGTGGTCATCACGGATGTGAATGACTACCGCTTGGACCTCGCCCGGCAGATGGGCGCGACGGTGGCTCTCAACGTCACGCGTGGCAGTCTTGAGGATGTGCAGAAGCAGCTCGGCATGAAGGAGGGCTTCGATGTCGGGCTGGAAATGTCCGGCAATCCCGCCGCCTTTCGCAGCATGATCGACAACATGTGCCATGGCGGCAAGATCGCCATGCTGGGCATCCCATCTGAGGACATCTCCATCGACTGGAACAAGGTCGTCTTCAACATGCTCACCATCAAGGGTATCTACGGTCGTGAAATGTACGAGACCTGGTACCAGATGAGCGTCATGCTGGAAAGCGGACTCAACATCAAGCCCGTCATCACCCACCGCTATCACTACACCGAATTCCAAAAAGGATTCGAAGCCATGAAAACCGGCCAGAGTGGCAAAGTTGTTCTCGACTGGCGCTACTGACGGTCGCCTGCACCATGAAAGTTCTCCAGTTTGTTTCCTGTATCTTGCTCGCCCTGCCGTCGCTGGCCTGGGGTGCCACGCCGTCCCGTCCCAACATCATCGTCTTCCTTGCCGATGATCTTGGCTACGGAGAGGTCGGCTGCAACGGACAGCAAAAAATCAAGACGCCCCACATCGACAAGCTGGCTGCGGATGGCATGCGCTTCACGCAGTTCTATTCCGGACATGCTGTTTGCGCGGCTTCGCGTTGTGCTCTTCTTACCGGCAAACACACGGGGCACTCTTTTGTACGGGAGAACTCAGAGGGCAGCGCCGCCCAGCCGGTAGAGCGCAATCGCATCAAGGCTGGCGACGGCTGTCTACCCCAGATAGCTTCTCCCGCCACGGAGCGCACCTTCGCCAGTGCGCTGCAACAGACTGGCTACCGCACGGCCTGCGTTGGCAAGTGGGGGCTGGGCCATCCCAGCAACGAAGGCTCGCCCGCCAGGCACGGCTTCGATCTCTTCTACGGCTACATCTCCCAGTGGCAGGCTCACTACTACTACCCCACCTATCTCTGGCGGAATGACAAAAAAGAGCCCCTGGAGGGTAATGACGGCAAGCTCGGTACCCGGTACTCTGCCGACCTCATGGAAAAGGAGGCGCTGAGCTTCATTGAGCAATCCAGGGGAAAGCCATTCTTCCTCTACTACGCCACGCCGGTGCCTCACGTGTCCCTTCAGGTCCCTCCAGATGAACCTTCGCTGGAAGGCTACAAGCAGGCCTTCGCCGGCCAGGACCCTGCCTACGACGGCAAAAAGAGCTATCTTCCTACGGAGAACCCCCGTGCGATCTATGCTGCCATGGTCACCCGCATGGACTGTACTCTGGGTAAGTTCCGTGAACTTCTCCAGAAGCTTGGCCAGGAGCAGAACACGCTCATCATTTTCACCTCGGACAACGGCGCCACTTTCAATGGTGGCTACGACAGGGATTTCTTTGAGGGCAACAAGCCTCTGCGCGGCATGAAGACCCAGCTTTGGGACGGTGGCATCCGTGTGCCTTTTGTCGCGGCATGGCCCGGTAAGATCCAGCCGGGTCAGATCTCCAGTCTCGTCAGTGCCTCTTGGGATCTCTTCCCAACCTTTGCCGATCTGGCGGGATACACGAAGCCAGCGAATTTGGATGGTGTGTCCATCCTACCCGCTTTGACGGGTGATGCGTCGGCACAGCAGCCTCGCAAGCCCCTCTACTGGGAAACGGTCGCGGGTGGTGTCCAGGCCGTCCGCATGGGCCCATGGAAGGGCATCCGGCTCGGAGTCAAAAAGAACGCCTCGGCACCCGTCCAGCTTTTTAACTTGGAGTCAGACGTGGGTGAGACCACCGATGTCGCCGCCCAACACCCGGACATTACTGCCCAGATCCTTGCGATCATGACGACCGGGCGCAAGCCAAGCCCGGAGTTCCCCATGGGGGCGCTCGACCAACAGCCCTCCAGCAAATCTTCCCTTTGACCCTTCCTTTCATGTCCTCCTACGCCCCCTATCAAGCTCATCTGCAGACTCAGCTCGACTCCATCAAAGACGCTGGAACTTACAAGCGGGAACGTGTTCTGACCACCCCTCAAGGCACCCTTGTCCGCGCCAATGGCGGCGAGGCTGTGCTCAACCTCTGCGCGAACAACTACCTCGGCCTGGCCCAGCATCCGGCCGTGCGGCGCGCAGCCCATGAGGCCCTGGAGAACTGGGGCTTCGGCCTCGCCAGTGTCCGCTTCATCTGCGGCACCCAGCATCCTCACAAGCAGCTCGAGGAGAGCCTCAGTGATTTCCTCGGTACGGACGATACCATCCTGTACTCCTCCTGCTTCGACGCCAACGGGGGTCTTTTCGAAACCCTGCTCGGGCCTGAGGATGCCGTCATCAGTGATGAGCTGAACCATGCGTCCATCATCGTTGGGGTGCGCCTCTGCAAGGCGAAGCGCTTCCGGTATAAAAACTGCAACATGGCAGATCTGGAAGCGCAGCTCCAGGCAGCCGATGCCGCCGGGGCCCGGTACAAGCTGATCGCCACCGACGGTGTCTTTTCCATGGATGGCTACATCGCGCCGCTTAAGGAAATCTGCGACCTGGCCGACAAGTATCAGGCGCTAGTCATGGTGGAC
>JBGGMQ010000134.1:0-3690 GCA_041287975.1 Verrucomicrobium sp.
ACCCACTCCAGCCCGAACTGCTGCTGAAAGCTGAACACTGCCCCACACGTGCAGGCAATGGCCACGAGCAGGGACTTCGGGTAGGAAAACCAGCTTGGATGGCCCGTGAATAATATTTCCTCGCCCCCACGGGACGGCAGCGTGGGGATGTCAGACGGCATCTCGTCCACCTCTGCCGGGGGCAGAGGTGCCGGCATGCGCGGTTCTAGGAATGCATCCTCAGGCTCGTCATCATCGTCGAGCCCCCGGGCGGGACTGCGGTTCACCACGGGCCTGGGTGAGGGAGGGGGTGCATTCCGTCCTTCATCTTCTGCCTCCCCCTCTTCATTGTCTTCAGGTTCCTCGTCATCCCATTTTGACTCAGCTCTGGAGCGGGTCGGCGGTGCTGGTGGAGGCTCCTGCTGCCTTGGCAGGGGAGTGTCCGCTCGAAACTCCTGCTTGAGGGGGCGCTGCGGCCGGGTGCCTGACGTGGTCTGCAGCGGCATGGCGCTGACGTCCCGGTAGGGGGAGGCCAGCAGATCGCCCAGCAGATGGCCGAAGCCCGTCTCATCATCCACCACGATGTCGCTCCGGCTGAGTTCGCCGCTTTGCAGCATGGCACGAAGATCCGCCTTGCTGTACACTTCGTTCAGCACCGGATGATCGGGCAGGAAGTAGCGGGGCTGGCTCATGCTGGGATCAGTGAAGATACCAAGTGCCCTCTCTCGGCCAAACAATCAAGCCCTCAAGGGCTGCTCGTCCTCATCATCTTCCGGCACCACCGGCAGGAGGTCCTCCCGGCGCAGCAACTGCTTCAGGTCCATGAGGGGGAGCATTGCCGCTGTCGATTTGCACAACTCCGCGAGATACGGCGTAAGCCGGTCCATCTCTGCGATGGCGTTGTGCACCAGGTTGATGATCACGCCCTCGTCGTACCGGTTCTTGGAGAACACCTGGCCCTGGCGGAAGACAACCGCACCCTCGTCCCAGTCCATTTCAAAGTTGCCCAGGTTGAGGTCCCGGTTCACCCGCATCATCAGTTCCGCTGCGCGGCTCTTGTGCGTGTGCGGCACCGTGATCGACGCGGTCGCTACCACATTGATCAGGTGCATTTCCCCGTAGCTCTGCACGTGGACGGGCACTTTTGTGTGGTAAGCCTCGAAATTGGACTCCACGACCTCCATGTCCGGTACTTCCCGGTAGGCCCACCCTTTGTTCTTGAACGCTGTGAGAACGGTGGCGTGCAGGGCAGACATGGTTGGGCAGCGAAAGGAAACTGGCGGCTCAACTTCACTTCATCCATCCAACAGATGGTCGGGGCGAGAGGATTCGAACCTCCGGCCTCGTGGTCCCAAACCACGCGCTCTACCAGGCTAAGCTACGCCCCGAAAAAGTTGAGGGCGGAGTTTGGACCAAGAATGATTTTCGTCAAGTGCGTTTGCGACTTTCTGTGGCGATTGTGTAAATCCACGCCGCCAGGCCGAAGTGAAACCAGATGGGCAGAGTGCCGCCAAACCAACGTGCCTCGGGCACAAAAATCATGCGGTTCACGTATCGCACCACCATCGCCAGCACGTAGAGGTGGGCAAAAAGACGCAAGCGCCCGCGTGTTTTGTCACTCGTCACTTGGAACTGGCTGCCTTCCCGCGTTTGGTCGCTGTTCACCACGGCTATGAACATGAGCAAGAGCAGTTGGCTCAGCACCAGCCAGGGGTAGGGCAGCAGGCCTGAGTACCATTCTTTCCACTCGGGCAGCCAAGGTGGGGCATAGATGCCTACCATGATCTGCCCTTGGACCCGGCTCAGAAAGACCGCCGTGAAGAGCCACAGCAGAAAGATGCGCCAGGTCTTGCTCATGGTTTGACGGGGGCAGGGGATTCATCGGCCTTCAGTTTACCCTTCCAGTGCCGGTACCAGTCGCTTTGGAAGAGCTCTTCAGGATCGTACTTCAGTTTTTTGTTCAGGAATTCAGGAAACTGCGGGTACGCCTTGAGCAACTGCGCACGACTTGCCCACCGATGGTAGGTGAGAAAAAAGGAGCCCCCACGCTGCAGGGCACGGTCGATCAGCCTGCGAAAATCTTCTTGGGCTTTCTCCTTGCCTGCTTCCGTGTGAGTCACCCGGAGATTGAAAACGATGCAGGCAAAGTCCTGCCGCGCCCATGCAAGGAAGGACACATTATCCTTCTGAATGAACCGCACGGTCCCATAGATCACCCGGGTCTGATGCTCCCGGAAGTCCGCCGCACAAGCGGTCAGGAAGTCCTCCAGTCGTTCCCTCGGCACATAGAGTTCGGAGATCATCAGCGAGCCCGGCTCCAGCTGAGGCAATCCTGCTTCCAGCAATTCCTCATAGTTGGTGTCGTAGTGGCTCATCTGGGCGCGGTCGCTCCAGTAAACCTGGCCGTTCGTGCGCTGGTAGTGCGTTTTGTACGCGGCCCAGCCCTTGGCCATGTCGGAGTGCGCCCAGGAAAGCAACTGCCTCCAGGCGGCAGGGTTCAGCGCTGCTGGATTTCCCGGCAGTGAAGTCTCCACCGTCACAGGGCGATAGCAGGAAAAAACTCCCTCTTTCAGCAGGTCAGGTGACTGCGTATCGGGCGAGAACTGGAAATCTCCGAGGACAAACCCCTCCCGCACCCTCTCCGCAATCCGACCCGGTAGACCAGTCACGGTACCGATCTCCACGATGCGCTGCACCTTTTGCCGACGTGTCAGTCGCAGTTCCATCTCGGTGACCACGCCGAACAGCCCGTATCCACCGACCACAAGGCTGAACCACTCCGGCTCCAGTTCCCGGCTTAACTTCCGCAGTTCCCCCGTGGCATCAACGATAGTGAGCGACTCGATGTCATCCACAAAGGGCTTCATCATCAGGCCCCGGCCATGGATGTTGGCCGACACTGCTCCACCCAGCGTCAGCACATCGGCCCCCGTCTGCTTTTGGCGGAAGGTCCAGAGGTCCTCGCGTCCCGGTTGCGCCGCTTCCAACGCCTGGAGCAGCACCGGCCAGGTGATGCCTGCCTCGACCCGGGCAATTCCTCGATCCGCGTCCAGAGCCAGCATGCGGTTCATACCCGTCATGTCCAGATGATGCGCGCCGGTCCCAAACTGCTGGCCACCCATGGCGTGCCGTGCGCCCGCGATGCTTGCTTTCCAGCCCTGGGCCTTTGCTTCCTTGACGAACTCGGCCACTTCCTCTGCGGACTTCGGCCGACGGACCTCCGCCACCTGTGTGAGATTCAGCCGTGAATGGACATCATTAAGCGGCTGCCCCCAGGCTGTCGGCAAGGGCCAGAGCATCAAGCCCAAGATCACGAGCTTTTGCGTAGAGAGGATCTTCCCGCTTTGGGTCATCGGCGCACCGAAGCCGTTGCCGGAGCGAGTGCAAGTCTCACACGCATGAAAGCGACGCATGGCAAAATGCCTCCTTAAACTACACTTTCCAAGATGGCAGCTTGCCTAACACTGCCTCTCCCGCACGCCCCAGCCAGGCATGTGTTTTGTCGATTTTCTTGGCGATGACCGTCTGAGCAATCAGCACCCAGACCAGGGCACCCAGCATCAAAACGATGCCCGTCGTCGCCAGGACACCAAGCAGGGAAGGATACTCCGCGCTCACGGCAGCCCCAGTAAAGATCAGCCCGAGGCCCAAGAGTTCCACCAGCCAAGCCAGTAGGATTTTCCGGTTTCGCGACTTCTTACAGTCCCGGCA
>JBGGMQ010000135.1:0-4927 GCA_041287975.1 Verrucomicrobium sp.
GCAGTCTTCTCCCGCGTGGGAAATTTTGGTGCGGGTCATGATTTCGTCGACTGGTTTGCCCGCGCGAAGGAGGCGGGATGCACGCATCGCGTTCTGCCTGAAACAGTGTATCAGCGCCGAATTCATGAGAACAGCATGGGAGCAGTCGGCAAGGCCGCCCAGACCAAGAGCTATTTCACCAGCCTGAAAGCCGCTCTGGACCGACGAAGGGCCGCAGGAGGCCCGGCCTAGAGGAGGAACTCGACATTGACGGCTCATCGAAAGAAACGCAAGGAAGCCCTCCCCGCCTCGTTCTGGCACAATAGCTGATTCACTTTGATCACTCCCACCTTCAAAAAACCATGCCTCAATACTACCGTCTGAACGAACCTCATGTCAGTGCCGAAGTTTTTGACGGCGAAGTCCTGGTCATCAACTTGAACACCGGCCACTATCACAGCATCCGGGAATCCGGTGTTGCCATCTGGAACCTCCTCGCAGAGGGGCATTCCGTGGACGCCATCGCCAGCGTCGGAAATGCGGCGGGAGTGAATGTGGAAGAGTTTGTGCAGAGTCTGACCGCGGCGGAATTGCTGGTGCCAGCGGAGTCCCCTCCTGCGCCCCCTGCCCCAGTGGAAACAACATTCTCCGGCAGCCCCATATTGGAGAGTTACACGGACATGCAGGACCTGTTACTCATCGATCCCATCCATGAGGTCGACATCCACACGGGATGGCCCACCAAGATCGCTGAGACGGGAGCATGATGACTGAGAGTGCCGTTCAAGATCAACTGGAAGGCTACTTTGCCAGGCTCGGTGCCAGCTTTCAGCAGGTGGCCGGAACTGTCAGCCCCGAACTGTTCACGCGCAGTTTGGCCGGGCTTACTCTGCGCATCCAATGCTCTGGACCAAACTTCGCCCAACTCCTGACCCGGTCGCTGAACCACCTGCCAGCCGTGGATCCAGTACAGCCGGCGAGTTTGGAGATCTTCGCATGGGACATTGCAGCGACAGGGGTGCCAGCGCCTGTTCCCCCCTGGTCGTGGCCGGCAGGCACAAAGGAGGTGCGCTTCGTCCTGCCCAAAGGAGGCGAAGCCTTCCGGCTCCAGGTGTTTGAGCAGGGAGCCCTGTACATCCTCCATTCGCTGGTGCGTCAGCAGGTCTATTGCTGGACTCCGGATGCCAGAGCCCTTCCCACCTACCTTCACGCATCGCCCCTCCTAAGCCCACTGCACTGGTGGGCCTCCAGTGTAGGGCTCAACATCCTGCATGCGGGGTGCGTGGGTACTGAAGAAGGTGCCGCGCTGCTCGCCGGCCCCGGAGGATCCGGAAAATCGACCACGGCCCTGCTCAGCGCCCTTGAGGGGCTGGACTATCTCAGTGACGACTACAGCCTGGTGAAGCTCGAGCCTGCCCCGGTGGCATACTGCCTCTACAGCAGTGGCAAGCTTCACCGCAATCACCTGCAACGTTTTCCTGAACTGGCCAGCCGCTCATTGGACCCGGGGCCTGACCGCCATGAGAAGCCGGTCATTTTCATGCACGAACATTTCCCCGGTCAGGTTGCCACCAGCCGCCCGCTTCGTGCGGTGCTCGCGCCGCGGGTCACCGGTCAGCCAGACACACGCCTTGTCCCCATGCCTGCTGCGGAGGCATTGAGAGCCCTGGCTCCCAGCACCTTGTTTCAACTTCCCCTGGAGGGCAGCGGCAACCTCCGCCCCATGGCCTCACTCGTGAGAGCCCTCCCCTGTTACCGCCTGGATCTGGGCACGGATCTTTCCCAAATTCCTCGAACCATCCGGCAGTTGCTTGCCTCACAGCACTGATGCGCATCCTGCACTGGACCGACGACTACCTCCCAAAAATCGGCGGGGCGGAAACGTTTGTCCGTGACCTGGCCAGAGAACAGATGGCGATGGGCCACGAAGTCCTGGTCTCTGCCATGGCCTTCCCGGGAGCACCTGACCAGGAATGGATGGATGGGATCAGGGTGGTCCGTCACCCTGTCAGCCACATGCAGATTCAGGCGAATCCTGGGTTGATGGGCAGGATCCTCCGGACCAGCCAGGAGATTCATAAAACCTTCCGTCCCGATGTGGTGCACATGCATGGTCATGTGCCAGTTCCGTGGCTGCATCTGACACGCCAGCCCGTGGCCGCCAGCCCCTGCGTGCTTACCCTGCATGGCCCACTCGAAGCCACTGACCCCGGCCGCTTGCGGCTGTGTCATCAGGTCAGCGTCCTGGTCACCGTGTCAGAATACCTGAGAAACAGCCTGCCGCCCAGTCTCAGCGACCTGGCGGAGAAAACAGTGACCATTCACAACGGGGTGCGTTGGCCATCCACTTCCGGTGGCCCCGCCCCTGCCTCAGGGTCGGTGCTGCTGATGCTGGGGCGAGCCATCCCAGAGAAAGGATTCGACGTCGCCATTCGAGCCATGCCTTCAGTGCCCGAGGCACGCCTCATCATCGGCGGAGACGGCCCCTCTCTAGGGTCTCTGCGAGCCTTGGTTCAGGAAACAGGAGTCGGAGACAGAGTTGACTTCAGAGGCTGGGTGCCGCCGGACGAGGTGCCCGCCCTCATCAACACATGCTCCACGGTGGTGATGCCGTCCCGTTGGCAGGAGCCATTTGGTCTTGTGGCAGTGCAGGCGGCCCAAATGGCCCGCCCGATCATCGCCAGCAACGTGGGAGGTCTGCCCGAGATTGTGAAGCACCAGGAAACAGGTCTTCTGATCCCAGCCGAAGATCCCCTGGCGTTGGCCCATGCTGTCCAGTACATGATTCAACATCCCACAGAAGCGAATCGCATGGGAAAGGCCGCTCAGGAACGCGCCCGCAGCCTCTTTCCCATCAGCGACTGTGCCTTGGCCTATCAGGCTGCCTACGAAAAATCTCTGGCGAACTAACGTCCCTCACTCGAGGACAGGACCAGTCCGAAATGAGTCTGCATATAAGTGCCTAGGGCATCACTCAGCGCCCGGGCCAGAGCCACTCTCTTCTGCGGGGAGTCTCGATAAGCGCCAGGTGTCTCCATTTGAATGCCATCCAGGCCGGAGCCTCCCCGAGACCCATGGGTCTCTGTGCTGTAGCCGCCGTTGAAATACAAGTCTCCAGGAAGGAGTTGGGATGATGGCGAAGGCACGGCGGCGAAACCTCGCTGCTCAAGCAATGCCCCCAGACTTGTAGACCCACGTACAAGGGTGGCGAATTCACTCTTCGTCCTGCCGGCAAGCGACCTGATGCTGCTTTTCGCGATCATCTCTGGAGCATTCAAGCGCTGGTCCGTGAGTTGCAGATCTTTGGCACCCAACAGGTAACCCAGCTCGATGCGGGACTTCTCGTGTGAATGTCCATGCACATCCAGGTAGAGTCCCCTGTGATACTGCTCCATCACGCCCTGGCCAGCCTTGCGGATGAATCCATGATACTCCTCCCAGGCATCCGTCGCTATGGCGCTACCTTGAGCGGCTTCCCGCACCTCGCGATTGCAGTCCAGCTTCACCCGTGCGAGCTGGCACACCACGAGATGAGGGGCCTTACCATACTGCTTGAGCATGGCTGCACGGATCTCTACCGCCAGTTCCAGCGTGGCCGTGTCTCGCATCAGTTTGCCATAAGGTCGATTGGGGATCTCCTTCGGCGTCAACCTTCCCCCATGAGGTGCCGAGAGCACGACTGGGAGATCTCCAGGCCAATACTGAATGTAGCCTGTGGGACCCGTGGTGGGATTCTCCGGCAATGGCGACTCGGCACGAGTCGTTTCCATGCAAGCCAACAACAGAGATGCAGCACCGAGGATGCCAAAACAAAGGCCCCTGTGCGGAGGTGATATTCCGACAGGGGCCATGATATGACTGGTGATGATGTGTTAGAAAGACTGCCTCCTAAGGGCTAGTCTGTGTCTCGCTTGTCGGCGGATTTATGGTCTTCCTCATCCGTTTTGGAATCCGGGTGCGTGGAAGCGCTTGAATCGTCGGCAGCGTGAGGCTTGTCGGGTTCCGGAGGGGTTGCGGAATCTTGAGTGCCCAGAATCTCGGGCCCCATGGCAGAAGGCTCATCAGACTTTTCTACAGGAGGCGTGTCAGTACCGTCTGATTTCTCAAGGCTCAACGGGGTTGCAGCCGCCGCAGGTGCGGGGCTTGGCTTCGGCTTCGTTTGGTCGCCATTGTCCTCCTCCTCATCGTCGGAATTGCCGTCGCTCCAGGGATTGTAGTTTTCATTGTCCCAGTCGTCGGCCACAGCCACTTCCTTCGCCTCTTCATCCATCTCCTTGTAGTACTCGGGATAGAGCTGGCGGTCCTTCTTCTCCATGTAGTAGGCGAGCCAGATGCAGATCTCGTAGAGGAGATACATGGGGACGGCGAGCAGGCCCAGTGTAAGTGCATCCTGAGTAGGAGTGATCACAGCTGCCACCACGGCGATGATGACCGCTGCCCAGGCACGGGAAGTCTTCATCACCTTGTAGTTGAGCACGTCCATCTTCACCAGGGCCATGACGACCACCGGAAGCTCAAAGCAGATACCGAAGATCAACACGAACTGGCACACGAATTTCACGTACTCCACCCGTTCCCAGATCAATTTATCCGGAGGCGCAGTGCCCCCTTGGCTGGCACTGAGCTGATCCATGCCTACACTAAATTCATAGAAGAACAGGAGCGCTCGTGGGCAAACGACATAGTAGGCAAATACCACCCCCAGGAGGAACAGCCCGCCCCCTACTCCGATCGCGGGGAAGACGATTTTCTTCTCCGTGGTCCGAAGGCCAGGGAGGACAAACTGCAGGAGGAAATACAACAGCAACGGGAAAGCCAGAATCACCCCGGCCACCAGGGAGATGTTCATGACGGTCATGAAACCGCCCGTGACTTTCAAGTTTTGAAGGCTGACCTTGTCCCGAATGCCTGCCATGACGAGCGGGTGCTCGATGATGGCGAGAAGGTA
>JBGGMQ010000136.1:0-7101 GCA_041287975.1 Verrucomicrobium sp.
ACCAAGCAAGCCCAACAGGCTGAAAGCGAGTGCGTCTGCCGCAGGCAGAGCCTCAGAGGCGGTGCCAAAGTCAGCAGCATGCAAAACCCCAAGGGGAGAAAACCATCGCTCCCACCCCCAGAGGTATTCGTGCTCAGCCAGCGACTTCATTCTCAAAAACCAATCGCATGGGAATCATGTGGGAGAAGACAAAACCATGCTTCTGGAAAAATCTCTGGCTCTCTGCGCTGATTTTGTCCGTCAGCAGGGTGATGCGCTTGAACTTCTTCTCGCCAGCAAATTCAATAGCATGCTTGAGCAGCATGGAGCCATACCCTTGACCGCGATGCATGGGATGCACGACGACGTCCTCCATGAGGATGACGAAGCCGCCCTCGGCCGTGCTGATGGTAAAAAGCAGGTTCACCATCCCAATGAGAGTGTGATCATTGCGCAGAACAAAGATCCGTCCACGAAGCGGTTGCTCCAGGATCAGGCGCAGGCCGTGCTCCTGTTTCTTGCGGTCCGGCGTAAAATCCTCCTCCTCCCCGAGCAGAGCCATGACCAGGGCGGCGAGTTGCGGCAGGTCCTCCAGAGTGGCGGGCTCAATGCGGGGTTCAGACGGGGCAGACAGTTGAGGCATGTTTCCCCATTCTAGCTCTTTTAGGGCCATGCGAAAACGATTTCTCGCCGCAGGCGTTCCCTAGGCGCTCCTAGGGAGGGAGAAGGCTGGTCACGCTTTCGATCAATCAGTCTCAAGTTGACAAGGAAACGGAACCCAGTAGTTTGCCCGCCCCACTGATGCCAGCGGTCCCTCGCAGGCGTCATTTGACTGACTTTTCATCCACCCTGCGAATATGCCCAGCAAACGTACCTACCAGCCCTCCAAGCGCACCCGCAAACAACAGTTTGGGTTCCGCGCCCGGACGAAGACCGTGAACGGACGCGATATCCTTCGCCGCCGCCGCCGTGCTGGCCGCAAGCGTTTGCTTCCTAAAGGCGTGGAAGTGCACTTCAAGCGCCACACACAGCAGCACAACACCAGCGGCTACCCGTCGCACTAAGGACGATCAGGATCTGGGTTCCGGTCTGACGCCATGCGATTTTCTTCCGCACGCCGCCTCCGGACCTCATCCGAGTTCGGTCGGGTTCGCGCTGAGGGCGCGACTTTCCCTGGGCGATACGTGGTTTTAAGCGTATTGCGCACGGGGGAGGATCTCCCTTGGCGGGTGGGCATCATCACCTCACGTAAGGTAGGCGGGGCTGTGCAGAGAAATCTCGTGCGCCGACGCTTGCGTGAAATCCTGCGGCCTTCGCCGCTTCCAGGGGGGCTGTGGCTAGTAGTCATTGCCCGCTGGAGAGCTGCTGAGGCAACCTATGAGGAGTTGGAGCAAGACTGCCAGAAAGTGGCCCGTCGCGCTGGTCTGCTGCCGCGTAATGCGGACAAAAAACCGGCTCCTTCTTCTTCCGACCCCCAGGCTGGCTAGACGATGAAAACGCTCATCCGTATCGCCATCCGGGGATATCAAATTTTCCTCTCACCGGTCATTCATGCCGTGGGCGGACCCGGCAGCGGTTGCCGGTATGAGCCGACGTGCTCACACTATTTTCTCCAGGCCGTGGAGCGCCATGGAGTGCTCAGGGGCAGCTGGCTGGGAATCAAGCGCATCTGCCGTTGCCATCCATGGGGCGGCAGTGGTCATGATCCCGTGCCGGAGTTGTCACCTGGAAAGACCACAGAATGTCATTGCGAGAGCGCACATTCGCTCCACCAGTCTCCTCCCGCTGCGCCAGGGTCGGACCATGTCCCGCCTTCCGCATCTTGATCTCATCATGTTTCCGGCGTGAGGCAGCCACTCCCGCCCAACCTACACTCGTTTTTTAGCACCCAAAATTTCTCACATGGATCGCAAAGCCTGGATCGTCGTTACCCTCTGTGCCGCGGGCATGGCCCTGAATCTCTGGTGGACTATGACCCACCAGCCCCCACCGGCTCCGGCCCCCAATCCCGCCACCGCTCCTGCTGCGGCCACCCAGCCCGGGACCTCCGAGACGCCTACGCCAGCCGCACCGGGTGTGGCAGAGCCGGCAACACCAGGGGCTCCTCCTGCCACAGCCGCCGCGGGTGATGTGGCTGAGCAGAAGATCGAGCTCAAGAACGCTAGCGCAGTCTACAACTTCACCAATGTCGGCGGCGGTATCCGGTCGGTCGTCATGCTGGACACGAAGGACCATGTGCAGATCAACCACCATGGCAAAGCTCCCATTGGAGCACTGGGCACAGCGGCCCGCAGTTACCAGGATCTGACCTACAAGGTCGTCGAGCAGACGGACAAGAAAGTTGTGTTTGAGGCGCTCTCTCCGGATCAAGTCCTGGTCCGCAAGGAGTACAGCTTCTCCGAGGGTTCCGGCAGCAATGACCACCTTCTGGAACTGAAGGTGACCGTCAAAAACCAGAGTCCTGCCAAGTTCATTCGTGACAGCTATTTCCTCTATACAGGAGCGGCCAACTCGCTCCAGCCTCAGGAGATCGAGGTGCCTGCCTTTGTGTGGAACAATGCTGGCGATGCAAGTTCTTTCGCTACTAGCAGTTTCCGTGATGGCCCAAACATGTTCGGCATGGGCAGCGCCATTCGCGAGCACAGCAAGAACCTCGATCGCATGCGCTGGGGTGGCGTGATGAGCCGCTTCTACACCACGCTCATCAGTACGAAGGAAGACTTTGCGGCCAAGACTTGGGCGGAGCGCTTCGCTATTGATCACTCCAACGACGAGTTTAAGGACGACAAGAAAGCCCATGAAGACTTTGCCATGCACGGTGGTGTGGGTCTCCCCACCATCGAACTGGAGCCCAATGCCAGCAAGAGCGTGGATTACCGCATCTACATCGGTGCCAAGATTTTCCATGATCTGAAGAAGATCGACACCGCTGACGGTCAGGTGAACCGTCAGATGCAGTACGTGATGTTCTACGGATGGTTCACCTTCGTGAGCCGAGGCCTCGTCTTCATGCTGCGCTGGTTCCATGATCTCACGGGGAACTGGGGCATGGCCATCGTGCTGCTGACCATCTTCGTCCGGAGCCTCCTCTGGCCGGTGCAGGCGCGCTCCAATGCGACCATGAAGCGCATGGGCCTCCTCGCTCCCAAGATCAAAGAACTGCAGGAGAAGCACAAAGATGACCCGCAGAAGGTGAATGCGGAAATGATGCGGATGTACCGCGAGTATGGGGTGAACCCTCTCGGCGGCTGTCTCCCATTGCTGGTTCAGATTCCCATTTTCTTCGGATTCTACGCCGTGCTTCGCTACGCTGCAGAATTGCGTGGGCAGCCCTTCTTCGGCTGGATTCATGACTTGTCCCTCCCGGACACTGTCACGACGATTCATTTATTGGGCTACCACATGAACCTGAACCCGCTGCCGCTGTTGATGGGGGTGACGATGTTCCTCCAGATGAAGCTGACGCCGCAGCCAGCCTCTGCAGACAAGACGCAGCAGCGCATCTTCATGCTGATGCCCTTCATGTTCCTTTTCTTCTGCTACTCCTTTGCCTCGGCTTTGGCGTTGTACTGGACGGTTCAGAACATTTTCAGTATCTTCCAGGCGCAGTTGAGCCGTCTCTGGCAGAAGGACCCAGTTCTGGAAAAGAAGACGATACTTGAACCATCTCGGAACTCGGGCGGGTCTTCTGGTCAGCAAGGCAAGGACAAGAAAGACAAGCCTTCCGTACCCCGCCTCGGCGGGGGCGGGTCCAAGTCGAAGAAGCCGAAGCAATGATCCCACCCCTCGATCATGCTCGTCAAATCCTTGATACCCTGTTGGGGTATCTCGGGTTTGTGGTGCGGATCGAGGAGGAGAATGGGCCTGATGGCCCGACACTGCAGATCCTGACGGAGGAGACAGACGCACTCGTGGGAGAGCGGGGAGAGGTGCTGGATGACATTCAGTACCTCGTGAACCGGATCCTTCAGCGGCGTGATCCCGCTGCCCCTCGCGTGCGGGTGGATGTGGAGTATTTTCGCACCATGCGGGAGGACCGCATGATGGAAAAGGTGAAGGAACTCGCAATCCGGGTTCGGGCAACGGGACAGCCAGCGGTATTGAACCCGCTGAACAGCTACTACCGCCGCCTCGTTCACAATCTCTTTCTCAATGATCCCCAGGTCATGAGTGAAAGCGCGCAGGGGAATGAGCGCTTCAAGCGCATCACCTTGCGTCGCCGGACCGCCCAAGGATCGCCCCCAAGCTGAGTTGTCAAGGGCGCTCTAGCAGGTTCTGCTTGCGTTCTTCGTCGAACTCGCTAAGTTCCCTACCCTCTTGCCCATCCTAAGGGCAAGTGTTAAACCCAAGTACAGATCCACCGGAAACGGTACGTAATCCATGAGAGCAGACCTCGTCGACAAAGCCGCTCAAGTCATCAATGACCCTCCTGTACTCATCAACATGGTGTCCAAGCGTGTGCGCCAGTTGAACCAAGGCCGCCCGGCTCTCGTTGAGCGCCGTCCAGGCATGCGGGAGGCCGACATCGCCCTCCAGGAAATCATCGAAGGAAAGATCAAGCGCGAAGAGATCGAAGAAATCCCCGCCGTTTAGGCGAGGATTCTTTTGTCAGCGAACTGGGCCTTGGAGTGGCGTTGGCCGACTGGGTTCCAGCTATTCGGGACAGACAAGATTGTTTTTAGATTGAGAAGGGCGGACCACGTGTCCGCCGCACTTTTTAGTGCATTGTGCCATGAGCGAGATCGCCACCAACCGCAAAGCCCCCCGCGACTACCATCTGCTGGACCGCTATGAAGCGGGCGTGCAGTTGAAGGGTACGGAAATCAAGTCCATCCGTGCGGGCCATATCACTCTTGGCGATGCGTTCGCCAGAGTGGAACGGGGCGAGGTGTTTTTGTATGGCTGTGATATCAAGCCGTACGAAAAGGCCAGTTTTGAGCAGCATGAAGCCAAGCGCAGTCGTCGGCTGCTGCTGCACAAGAGTGAGATGTTCAAGCTCCTGGCTGCCAGTCAGCAGAAGGGGCTGACCATTGTGGCCCTCCGCGCTTACTGGAAGAACAAGAAGGTGAAGATCGAGCTGGCAGTAGGCCGGGGTAAAGATCAGCGCGATCAGCGCCATGATTTGAAAGAGAAGGTGGAAAACCGTGAAGCTCAGCGGGAAATGGCTCGCTTCAATGATCGCGGTGGCAAGGGTAAGACCCACTAGATCGCCATCAGGGCATCTTAAGCAGGGCTTAAAAGAGGGCCGCAGTTTATGCGGAGCCGATTCAGGGGTGAGCACATGCTGTCCCCTTCCTCAGGATCGAGCCAGATCCTGAGTTGCGACACTCCCTGGCCAAAATCCAAGGGTTTCATCATGTCTCAACAAACCCCAATAACCAGACATGAAAACTTCGATTCCTACCTGCATCGCCATGGCGGCACTCACCTTTGCCGCGATACCGAATGAATCCCAGGCCAAAGACTGGGAGAAAGAGCGTCAGATCGCTCAGCGACTCCTGGATGCCTCAAAAAGCGACCGTGAGCGTGACGCCGATCGTGAAAGGGAACGTGCTCGTGAGATGGCCCGTGACCGGGACAATGGTAGAGACCGTCGAGACTCTGACCGCGACGGTGACAGAGACCGCCGCGATGGTGATCGGGGGCGTGACCGTGACCGCGAAGTCTATTTCTCCCGTCCTAGCAACGCATTTGTCCTCACCATGGGGAACGGCTATGCGGGTCGAGGGTACTATTATGGCCCCGCCAATGCGACCTACTTCTACGAACGCCAGGGTGTGAGGTATTACCGTACCCGTGAGGCCGTGCCTCAGCAGTACTGGGGCAACAATCAGTCAGGGAACTTTAGCCGCACAGAAGCTTCCGTTCAGAAAGCTCTGGCACAGCGCGGTTACTATAACGGACCGATCGATGGAGACATGGGTCCTGGCTCCCGTAGTGCAGTCGCTCGCTACCAGGCTGACAACGGCATGAAACCTACCGGTGCTATCAACGACGGCCTCCTAAGATCACTGGGACTGTAAGCTGAATGTTTAATTTAAGACGGAACTGCCATCTATTTTTCAATGGGTTGAGCCATAGATGGCAGGAGTAACGATGCCCGTTTCATGAGAGGTGCATCTCCATGGAGCGGGTATCTACGTCGTCAGGCTGGTCGATCGTGGCGCTGGAGCCGCCATGCACCCTTCCGTGTAAATCAGAGTGCTGCACTACATCTCAGCCGCTGCAGCTTCGAGAATGATTCTCTCCGTTTCCCCCCAGCCCAGGCAAGGATCGGTGATGGACTGTCCGTAGCTGAGCTGGTCCAAAGATTCCTGAAGAGCCTGAGCTCCTTCGACAAGGTTGCTCTCCAACATGGCACCGATGACGCCATTGGTGCCTGACTTGCGCTGTTGGACGATGTCCTGAAAAACGCCGGACATGCGACGAAAATCTTTGGAGCAGTTGGCGTGGCTGGCATCAATCATCACCACAGGGGGCAGATGATTCTTGGCCAGCAATGCCAGGGTTTCAGCCACGGAGGCGGCGTCAAAGTTTGGGCCATTGTCGCCTCCGCGGAGGATGACGTGGCAGTCGGGATTGCCTTCCGTGGCCACGACACTGGCGCGTCCACTTTCATCGATCCCGAGGAAAGTTTGCGGCTGTTTGGCGGCCTTGATGGCATTGATCGCGGGAAGAATGCTGCCACTGGTGGTGTTCTTGAACCCCACAGGCATGGAGAGGCCACTGGCCATCTGGCGGTGTGTCTGAGACTCCGTCGTGCGAGCTCCAATGGCGCTCCAGCAGGTGAGATCAGCAATGTACTGGGGAGTGATGGGATCCAGCATCTCCGTCGCCGTGGGCAGGCCCAAGTCGATGACATCTCTCAAAAAGGTACGCGCCAGACACATGCCCTGAGGGATGTCATGGGTGCCGTCCAGATGGGGATCCATGATCAATCCCTTCCAGCCAATGGTCGTGCGCGGCTTCTCAAAGTACACCCGCATGACAAGCATCAGGCGGTCTTTGACCTTCGCGGCGAGCCCGGCAAGCTTCTGCGCGTAGGCTTGACCCGCCTTCAAATCATGGATGCTGCAAGGGCCCACGATCACCAGGAAGCGTTTGTCTTCGCCGGAGAGAATG
>JBGGMQ010000137.1:0-7305 GCA_041287975.1 Verrucomicrobium sp.
TTCGCGTGGACAATCGAAAATATGGCTGGGAGGCTCTTGCGCTGGAGGGGAACCAGAAACGTTATGCGATCAAGCTCGCCTGGGAACCCGTTTCGCAATTCACGGGCTGGGAGTTCGAGGTGGTAACGCGTCTGCCGCGGAACGGTCAGGAAGAGACCGTGGAAAGCTGCCGGTTCTTTTATCAGGTCGACTTGAGAGATGGTTGAAACCTTTAATGAAAGTGAGGTCAACGGGCAGGCGGACCAAGAAGCGAGACGCATCTTCCACTCTGGGTACTGGGCTTCGCTCGTGACTGGCGGATTTGGTCGCTTGGCGCGGTCACAGGGCGATTCGGAGATCGCCGCTCCCTGGACGAGGGGGTGCTGACCTCTGGAGGGTGAAGCGTTCGCCAGCGTCATTTCATGTCTTGTGTCTTCTAGTCTTGTGTCTTCTAGTCTTGTGTCTTCTAGTCTTGTGTCTGCCGCGAAGCGGCTCACCTGAACGCCAGCACCAGAAACAAAACCCCAAACAACACTGCCAGCGCATACTTCACCTTGGCCGTGTGGCGGTGCTGGAAGCGGACCAGCGCATCGCTCTGCATCCCGCCCCAGGCGAGGCCGAAGACAATGATGAGGGGCATGATGAAGGCCAGATTGTAGAGCAGCAGGAAGCCCCGGGCATTGGCGGTGCCGGTGTTCATGGCATAGACGATCGTGGGCAAATACACCTGGCCCGTGCAGGCCAGTTCCAGCACACTGATCACCACGCCCGCCCCGAAGGCGGCCAGCACGAACCGGTTCACCCGCGTGCCGGTGCGGATGACGCCGCGGATGCGATCCTTCAGAAATCCCGGCAACTGTAGTGTCATTTCCTTGAGCCTGCCCTGGCTGGCCAGGCGCGCGTCCCGCCAGCTCAACACGGCCACCACCAGACATCCCAGCGAGAGGATCCAGTTCACAATGGTGCCCAGCACCTGGAGCGCGGTCAGCCGGCTCACCACTTCCACCAAGCCCAGGCCCAGCACGAAATACGTGAGAAACACTCCCAGGATGAACGCCGTCCCCACCATCAGGATCTCGCGGGAGGTACGCTTGGCCACCTGAAGGTAGGAGAGCAGAAAAATGATCGTGGCAAAGGCGCACGGATTCACCCCGTCCAGGAGCCCTGCAAAGAAAATCACGGCGGGCTGCAAGGTTTGCACGCGCTTCTCCACGCCCGCTTTGGCCTGGGCAAGCTCCTCCGTCTGCGTCTGGTGCCACACCTCTGTCTCACCCGCCGCCAGCACCTCCAGGATGGAGGTGACCAGGTCCCGGTAAGTGATGGCATCCGTCACCAGAGCCCCGCTCTGCAGGAAGACGGCAGGAGTTTTCAGCCGGTCCGCCGGAGGCACGCTGAACCGCTGGGAGAGCACCTCATACAGGAGCACCGCATCCGGCTGGCGGATGTTGTGCTCTACCACCTGCATGCCAGTGAACTGACCCTGCAGGCCTTGCAATTCCTTCCGCACCTTTTCACACTCATGGCAGCCAGGGTTGTGGAAGAACAGAACGGTGACTGGATCTTTCGCCCTGTTGTCAGCATCATCCGCCTCCATCGCAGGGGAGTTTCTGCTGTTCTCATCGTTGCCCGCAACGAACAGAAGCTGGGCCGCTGGCGAGGTCATCGGTTTGTTGTTGCCTGAAGCCGACCCTGCGGCATACGCGGCAAAGTCACTTTTTGTCTCCGTGCCCGTCAGACCAAAGTGAGCCTGAATGGCTTCCACGTTGCGTGCTTCCATAGATTTCCAATCCAGCCTGTCCAGCAGCGGGGCCATGCCCTTGCCCAGACGACGGTAGTTTTTCTCGACAAACTCCGCCATCATCTGACCCAGCTCCTTGCGGTTGGAGGCTCGGTCGTAAAGTTCGAGGTAAGTAGGCAGATGCACCTCCTCGCGGCTCATCAGCAGGGCCGACATGGCGGCCAGCCGCACCCGGTCCTCCTTGTCCCTGGCAAGTTCGCGCAGGGCGGCCAGAGCCGGCTCGGAGAGCCGCTTGCTGGCGGACGAGTCTGAGCGATACCCTCCACCCTCGTCTTCCTGCGCTTCATTGTCGTCAAAGTGGTGGTGCCAGGGCCAGCTTCCATCCGCGTATGCCGCAGCCACCGCCTCGCGCACCCACGCCGAGGGGTCCTTGGTTAGCTTGGGCAGATGGGGCTCCAGCGTTCTTTTGCCATCCTGCCCCAGACTGCGGACGGCAGCCCGCCGCACCCAGAAGTAGGGAGACACCACGCTGCGCTCCAGCAATTCTGTGTCGGACGCTTTCACCTTCACGCTCAGCATGACGGCGGCCAGTACCTGCCGGTCAGAGCGGGAGTCATTCACCAGCATCCGGGCCTGCTCAGCCATCATGCTGCGGGATTCGCGATCTACAGCAATGCTTTCCAGTCGGGACTGGTAAACATCCGAGGCCGTCAGCACGGCGTCCTTTCTCAGGAGTTCGAGGAAAATGAGGCGGATGGGCGACTGCACCTCCTCCTCGTAAAAAGCGCTCGCCACCGCTTTGCGACGGATTTCCCGGGAAGGATCCCGCAGCAGGAGCTGCCAGAGTTGCAGACTGCCCGGTTGAGGATTCTGGCTCAGTGCCTCCGCCAGCTGGGCCCGGTGCTGCACGTTCAAGTGAGGCCACCAGCGGAGGTAGTGCTGCGCTCCGGCTGGGTGACCACTTTCCACCATCTTTAAGGCCGCCATGAGAGGCAGGTCCAGATCCTCCCCAGAGGGCTTTTCCCCAGTGCCCGCCAGTTGATCGAGGGCGTCTTGCAGGTTTTTGGGAGGCCCGGCCTTGACGGTCGCAGCCGCGGCTCCTGTGGTCGCACCGGTGGGGGCTGCGGGTGCATCACCGGCAGCCGGGGGACTCTGCGCTGGGGCTTGGGTGCCGAGGAAGGCGGCATGCAAGCGGTCAATGATGCCTTCTGGAGTTGCAGGTGTTGCGGGCGTAGCTGTTCCGCCGCCGGGTTCCGAAGCAGAAGCATTGGGCTGCGGTGCTCCCAGAAATGCCGCATGCAGCCGGCTGACCGGATCCTGGGCGGCGGGCGCGGCGGCCGTTGACTTGGGGGCGCCTGCCTCCTGTGGAGGAGAGGGGAGGACGACGTCAGCGGTAATTTCCTTGAGCTTCTTCTCCAGGGATGCTCGCGGGGCCGTTTTGGTCTTGTACGGTGCTCCCAAGTGCTCCAGCACAGCTTCTTGGCGGGTCCGGTCGCTCCCGCCGAGCACCTGAATGAAGACCTTCGCCACCTCCTCATGATCGTACTTGTTCTTCGCCAGCACCCGCAGAGCAGAGCAGGCCACGTCCGGGTTCGCATCCGTGGCATAGCGGATCAGGAGAGTTACATTGTTGGGGTTGATGCTGCTCAGGCCGAATGCCAGCAATTCTGGAGGCAGATTGGGAAACTGGTTCAGGATCCGGTCCGGCACTGGCAGCTCCATTTGAGAGAAGGCCTTCAGCACCACGCCCTTCAGTTCATCGTCCCGCTCAAAGGCCTCACACAGCGCCTGGGTGGCTCCATCGGTGCTCTCTTTTTTAGGGGTGCTCCGACCACTGTACCCTGAGGAGTAGTCACCCCTACTTCCTGCAGCCACGGCCAGCACCGCGGCCTGGCGGACGAAGCTGTCGCTGTCGGCCAGCAGTTTGATCGCATCATCGCCCAACGATCCCAGATTGGCTTTGGCGGCGCATTGCAACGCTGCGGCCCTCACGCGCCAACTGGAGTGTTTGAGGCAGGCGACGATTTGTGCCTTGGAAGCTTTGGCCGCGCCACTCTGCAGGCTGATGGACAACAGCGCTGATGCCACCAGGTCTTCGTTCTCGTGCCGGAGGTAGCCTGCCAGCAGGCGGGTCGAGACCGGGGATTCAATCTTCCCGAAACCCCGGATCGCCGCATGAATCACGTTGGGGTCCTTTTCCTGCTTCAGATGGGTCTCGACCACCTCCAGGGAGGGCTTGTGCGCCCATTGGAAGATGACATCCACGCACCGTTCCCGGACCAGGGCCTCCCGGTCTGCCAGCATCTCGCGCACGATCGGCATCAGCTTTTTCCCCGCGCCCGCCAGGCCTTCCAACCCTTCCACCCGCTCATCACGATTGCCAAACACCAGCAAACGCGCCAACCGGGCGCTGTCCGCCATGGCACCGCTTTCCAGCAGCAGGCGGTACTGGGCCTCCTTCAACCTGCCCCGGGCCCCTTCCTGCAGCGACTTCTGAGCATCGAGGAAACGTTGGATCTCCCCAATAACCTGACCGGAATACGGGCGCAGTTTCCCCACAGCCCGTTCCACCTTGGAGGGGTCCCCCGCCAGAATGTCCTGCAGATAATCCTGCAGCGCCTCCGGCTGCAATTGAGAGGCTCCCACGCTGGTACCTTTGCCGCCGCCCGTGACCGCCCAGGCCCGCCAGCGTTGCAAGGACTCTGCCCGCTCAGCCTCAACCGTCTCCCAAGGATCGTACCCCATGTCATTGCCGGCCAGATCCTCCAGCACTTCCATGGCACCCAGTCGTACCGCGAGATCTTGATGATTCAGCAGGGCCACCCAGGCTGCAGCGGGGAAGGGCTGCACCGTGCGCAGCACCTTGAGCGTTTCTGCCCGAGTCTCCTGTTTGCCCAGATCCTTGGCCAGGGCCGCCCAGTCGAGATCCTCAGTTGCTTGTGTGGCGGGCACTGCCATCCCACTGGCAGGCGGGCTGCCAGCTTCTGGGACAGGCCCCGGCTTTACAGGTGCAGCAGGACTGCCCCCCGGCCACAGCAGCAGGGTGGAAAACAGCAGAGCCGCCCGCAGAGGCGTGCTCCGGTGGATCGCGGCGCTGTCAGTGCAGCAGAGCATAGGCAAGGATGTTCACATTGAGCTGGAGGCTGTTGGCAATCTCGTTGCCGCCACAGCAGCAGCAGCCCGGAGCGTTGGCCGTGTTGTTCAGGCCGTCGGGCGAGTACACGCACACCAGGCGGCCTTCATAGTCAAAGCCCTCCAGGGCTGAATGCCCGTCACTCTTCTCCAGTCCCAGATCGGTTACGGGAAACACGGTGTTGAACACCGCATGTTTCATGTCGAGCTTCTTCAGCGACTCATTGCCAAAGATGGTTTTCATCTCCCGGCGGAAGGAGGCATTCCACTCCGCATTGGAGCACCCGGCGGAGGCCAGGAGAAAGCCTCCGCTGGTCAGGAAACGCTTCAAATTCTCGCGCTCCTTGGGCGTCAGGCTGAATTCGCCTTCGCCCGTCATCACCACAAAGGGAAACTCAAACAGTTCATCACCCGCCAGCTTCACCGGGCGAAAGCGGCGGTCCGTGGCGATGCTCGTCTCCTTTTGCACGGAGCTAAGAAACTCATCGCTGAAGCAGGTCGATGTTTTGCCGCCTCCATAGATGAGATTGCCGCATTGCACGACACCCTCTTTGGCGGAGACCGTGGCGAAGGCGAAGATGAAGGTAACAATAAGGGCGGTGAGGAACGTTTTCATGGCTGGGGTCCTCGTGGGAGGGGGGGCAGTGAGGGTTCGATGAAATTGGAAGCTGTTCGTAGTTCAAACTTTAGTTTGCTGTATTGGGGGGGGCAGGAGGGGTCACCTGCCTCCTCCCTCCGGTGAGGGTGCGGGGTCTTTGGAGAAATAGCTCTTCACCGCATCGCGGTACTTCAGTGGCACCTCGTCCAGGCTGGGGCCCTGGCCCTTGCCACTCGGGATCGTGGCTCCGGGAAGCGTGTTGGTGGCGGTTTCTGGATGGCTGCTGCGCGAGGCTCCAGACCGACCGTCGCCCGTCTTGTCACCGCTGCTGCCCATGGACTTGGGCCCGTTCAATTGCAGACGCGGGGGTCCGATCAGGGGGATGGGCAGCTGGGTCCCCGCCATGCTGTTGCCGCTGCCGCCTTTGGCACCAAATCCCTGGCCACCGGATCCCGCACCGCCGTCGGCCGCGCTTCCTTGTCCGGCTGCGCGACGCTTGAGCGCTCCCATCATCTGCGAGAGTGCCTCCTGCTGACTGGCACCGCCGCCTCCCATGCCTCCGGGCATCTTGCCCTGGCACATGTCACAGAAGGGATTGTCCGGTTGCGCCAGGATCTGGTCCAGATTGCCCCGGGCCAGCAACGCGTCGTTGCTGGCGGCCAGCAAATTCCCCGAGGCAATCTTGGCCGCGGCGTCGCGCATCTGCTTGCCCACCTCGAGCTGCTTGAGATCTCCTAGAACCTTCTCCGCCCCCTCCTTGAGCTTGGCGGCAGATTCCGGCAGCTCTGCCAGCCGCCCGGGCAGGGACTCTTCCACCTGCTGCAGCCGCTCGGCATTACGAAGTTGCCGCTGTCGCAGGTCCGCCACCTTGTGGCGGTTGTTGGTCATACCCACCGCCAGCTCCTCAGCGATGCGGGCCAGGGACTCTGAAACCTGGCGCTGTTCCTGGTGGATGGCCTGCAGTTCAGCGCCCATCTCCGCCACGCCGGCGATCTTGGCAAGCTCGTCCGCCATCGCCTTCTGCTCATCCAGCCGCTCAGACCCCGCTTTCAGCCGCTCCCGCATCTGCTGGGCCATGGCCTGGGCTTTGGCCGGATCATCCCAACCCGACTGGCCTTCCAGATCCTGGGCATTCTTGTCCAGCTCCTCCATGAGGTCGCCTGCCAGTTCCGAGAGTTCCTTGTCCGTCGCGAAGGCCGGGAAGTCATCGGCGAAGTCGCCGAACCACTCCGCCGCCTGCTTCTGACGGTTCAGCGCGCGTTGCCTTGCCCCTTCGATCTTGTTGCGGTCTCCGGATTTCGCCGCCTCTGCCAGGGCTTCCAGGGACTCGGCGGCCGCATCCAGCGCATCTCGCAGTACTTGGTAGCGGCCCGCAAACTCCTCAATGGTGGTCCGCACCCGGATCTGCTCCGCATAGTCGTCCTCGGAAATGATCTGCACTTTGACGGGGATCGAGGAGCTTACGCCCATGAGGCTGGGGTTGCGGTCCCGGGCCTCCACCAGAAACTCCAGCGTTTGCCCGGGGCTGACTCCCAGCGCGCTGAGCTGAATCTCCCGCTGCACTTCCACAGTGCGCTCACCTCCGACATTGCCCAGATTCGTCGCCCGGTCCCGGAAGCCATCCGCCGTCCGCACCCAGGTGGCCCGGTCCAGGCCAAGATCATCTGACACCTGCCATTGCAGCTTCACTGCGCTGGCCGGCGTGGCCATGGCAAAGGGGCCGGGGGCAATGAGATCGATGGCGGGCTTTTCATCCGGCACCAGGCGTTGTGCGAAGCGGACCGGCTCCGCCATGCGCGTGCCACGGATGTCCCGCAGGTCCACTGTCCAGCGGCAGTCGCGGCTCACGGTCCAGCGG
>JBGGMQ010000138.1:0-6539 GCA_041287975.1 Verrucomicrobium sp.
GGCTCGTCGTCATGCCGCAATTCCCAACGAAGTGTCACGGATGCACCTTGAGCCCGGCAGCTTTTGCGAGCCCGCACTGTCGAAGGTCAAGGCTCAGAAATACATCTACTCCCAGTACCTTGGCGGCGGCAACGTGCAGGAGGTCTATGGTTCTTTGTCCATCCCTTCGGCTGTGATTCTCGCTCAATTCGTCCGCCGTACGGAACACCTCTGTCCACGGCAGAGGATGATGGATGAGCAATCCGTCTTTCAAATCTTCGTCCAGTTGCCTGAAAGCCAGATTTTGATCTGCGGGCGTGATTGCACCGCGGGCCGCTGCGTTTCGGACGGCATTGCGAACCTCAATCCGATGCAGTGGGGTGAATACCAGCGGAGTCGACTTTTCCGACATGCATTGCAGAGCTCGTGAGGAGCCTGCGTCATTCATCAAAAGGGAGACGAGAAAGCTCGAATCAGCATACAAGCAGGGGCTCATAGGATGCCTTTGATGGTGCTAGTCCCTGAGATCTGACCAGAGCTGTTCAGTGGCTGCATGCGACATGCCTCTGCCGACGGGCTTGTATCGCTGCAGTCTTTTTGCCCAATCCACGGAGGAGTTAGTCTCAGTCGTGGCCGGAGACAGCACAGCAAACGCGGCACCGTGGCGGGTGATGGTGACAGACTCACCGTTCTCAAGCCATTTCGCGACGTCGGCAAAATGATTGCGCAGTTCTCTGACTGTTGTCGTCTTCATGTGAGACGAAAAGGTATCACAACATCGTCCCTGAATCAATTCACCCAATCCGCGAGACTTCCGATCCACGAGCGTACGCAAGTGTTCAGGTGACGTGCTCATCTCCCTAAAATCACTTTTCCCCGTTGCCTCGTGCAGCTTCTTCCCCGTAGCATGCGTTCTCTGCTGCCCCGGACCTGCCGGGCGCAAGCACGCTCCTTTTCAGCCCCGGTTTCCGTCTCCGTTCATTCTCCCTCCCATGTCCAGCCCCAGTCCGGCCACCAGCCCCGCCTCTTCCGGCCCGCCCCAAGTCGCTGCCAGAAAGCCGCTTTACAAGATCCTCTACGTGCAGGTGCTCGCAGCCATCGGGTTCGGGGTGTTGCTGGGTTGCTTCTTCCCTGAGACCGGGGCCGCGCTGAAACCTTTGGGCGATGGCTTCATCCGGCTCATCAAGATGCTCATCGCCCCCATCATCTTCTGCACGGTGGTGGTCGGCATCGCAGGCATGGAAGACATGAAAAAGGTGGGCAAGACAGGCGGCCTGGCCCTGCTCTACTTTGAAGTCGTGAGCACCCTCGCTCTCATCCTCGGGCTGGTCATGATCAACATCGTGCAGCCGGGGAAGGGGATGAATGCCGTCCCTACCGCCGCCGATGCCGCCTCTGTGGCCCAGTACTCGGGACCGGGCAAGATGCAGGGCACCACCGACTTCCTGCTGAACATCATCCCCACCAGCGTGGTGGATGCCTTTGCCAAAGGGGAGATCCTTCAGGTGCTCCTCTTCGCCATCCTCTTCGGCTTTGCCCTTCATCGCTTCGGCGGGCGCGGCACGCTGGTGTTTGATCTCATTGAAAAGACCTCCCACGTCCTCTTTGGCATCGTGGGCATCGTCATGAAGGTCGCCCCCATCGGGGCCTTCGGGGCCATGGCCTTCACCATTGGCAAATATGGCTTGAGTTCCCTGTGGAACCTGGGCTGGCTCATGGGCACCTTCTACGCCACCTGCCTCCTCTTCATCTTCGTCGTCCTGGGCACTATCGCCCGTCTGCACGGCTTCAGCATCTGGAAGTTTATCAAGTACATCAAGGAGGAGCTCCTCATCGTGCTGGGCACTTCCTCCTCAGAATCCGTGCTGCCCCGCATGATGGCCAAGCTGGAGAACCTGGGCGTGCAGAAGTCCACCGTAGGCCTCGTGGTGCCCACCGGTTACTCCTTTAACCTGGACGGCACCTCCATCTACCTGACCATGGCCGCCGTCTTCATCGCCCAGGCCACGAACACCCCGCTGGACCTGCAGCACCAGATCACCCTGCTGCTGGTGCTCCTGCTCACCTCGAAAGGGGCCGCCGGCGTCACCGGCAGTGGTTTCATCGTCCTGGCCGCCACCCTCTCCGCCGTCGGCCATGTGCCTGTGGCGGGCCTCGCCCTCATCCTCGGTATCGACCGCTTCATGTCAGAGGCCCGCGCCCTGACCAACCTCGTGGGCAATGGCGTCGCCGCCATCGTCGTGGGCAAATGGTGTGGCGAAGTCGATGAAGCGACGCTGCGCCGCCGCCTCAACAACGAGACCGAGCTGGAAACGAGCGCCCCTGAGGTCGTGCTTGACCAAAAGGAGGCCCACATGGCGACCACGCCGGAGCCCGGGGCCCCGGTGGCCAAAGGCTAGTCCTGCCTGCCTGCCTGCCAGCGAGGGGCCCGACAAAGAGGAACCTCGCAGACCAGACGCGCACGACGTCTCCGCGCTCGTACACTCCTATGCCAGGGCCGTCTGCGCTGCGAATTGCCCCATTCCCCGTACTTCCCAATGCGGGCAATGAACAAAACTCCCCCTCTCCAACTCCAACGCTGCTCCAGGATCCGCCCTGTTTCCGGGGTTGTGTGACACCTCTGCCCCAGAACTCCCGCTTTGCACGCCCCGTTTCCGGGTGCTAGACTGCCCTTCCGCCCTTTTCCCTATGGATTTTATCCTGAACATTCTCCACTACGTCGTCATCATTTTCCTCGTCATCATGGTGTTCAACCTGATGATCCTTGTGCACGAGTGGGGCCACTTCCTGGCAGCCCGCTGGCGGGGGCTCAAGGTGGAGAAGTTTCAGATCTGGTTCGGCAACCCCATCTGGAAGCGCACCTACAACGGCGTCCAGTACGGCTTGGGGTGGATCCCTGCCGGGGGCTTCGTCGCTCTCCCGCAGATGGCTCCCATGGATGCCATCGAAGGCGGTGGCGATGATCGCGAGCAACTCCCTCCCATCACCCCGCTGGATAAGATCATCGTCGCTTTCGCCGGTCCGCTCTTCAGCTTCATGCTGGCCTGCGTCTTCGCCGTGCTCGTCTGGCACTTCGGCAAGCCCGAGTACGAGGCGCTGAAGACCACCACCATCGGTTACGTGGCCAAGGAGAGCGCTGCCGCCAAATTCGGCCTCAAGGCTGGGGACGAAATCATCAGTGTGGATGGCAACCCGGTGAAAAACTTCGGCGGCCTCGTCGACAGTGTCCGGTGGAACATCATCCGCAGTGAGAACAACCCCATCCCCTTCGTGGTGAAGCGGGAAGGCTCCGCCGAGCCGGTGAAGATCGAGGTCGAGGCTGAGATCCCCAAGCAGAAGCCCGGCTCCTGGTGGAGTGGCCTTTTCCGCCGTCCCGAGCTGCGTCAGGTGGGCATCGTGGGCAAGCAGACCCCGATGATCAAGGACGTGAAGCCGCACAGCCCCGCTGACGAAGCCGGGCTCAAGTCCATGGACCAGATCGTGTCTGTGAATGGCATGACCCTCCTCCAGCTGCCTCAGCTTTCCGAGTACATTGGTGCCAATCCCGACAAGCCGCTGGAGCTCATGGTCGTGCGTGACGTGAGCCCCACGGAGACGAAGACCTTCGCCGTCACCGTCACCCCCCGGAAGCCGGATGTGGTCCGCCCTTCGGAGAAAGAGAAAGACATCGGCAAAGTCATCGGCGTCATTTGGGACCAGGAAGGGAAGCGCGAGATCGCCCACCCCGAGCCGCAGGTCCAGATCAAGGAGGCGCTCAAGACCATGCAGCAGACCATTGCTGCCATCTCGTCGCCCAAGTCTGAAGTCAGCACCAGCCACCTCAGCGGGCCCATCGGCATCGGTCGTGTGTATTACAACCTCATGGACGATCCTTACGGCTGGCTCCGCGTTATGTGGTTCAGCGTCGTGTTGAATGTGAACCTCGCCGTGATGAACCTGCTGCCCTTCCCCGTGCTGGATGGGGGCCACATCACCATGGCGCTCTATGAGTGGATCCGCCGTCGCCCCATCAACATCCGCATCCTGGAGGTCGTCCAGACCGCCTGCGTCTTCATTCTCCTGGGTTTCATGGTCTTCGTCAGCATGAAAGACGCTGGGGATATCGGCGGCGGTGGCGGCTCAGCCCCAGCCCCGATCGAGATCGAGTTCCTCCCGCCCAACCAGCGCCAAGGCACCCCCGCGCAGCCTTGATTTAGTTCAGGCACTTATCCCTCGTTCTTCCTCTTCCCTTCTCCCTGTATTCTCCAGCAATGAACGTCCTCCGGTACTGCCCCGATCTCTACCACTACCAGCGCCGTGAAACCCGGGAAGTCCGGGTGGGCAAGGTGGCCATGGGTGGCGGCAATCCCATCCGGGTGCAGTCCATGCTCACCTCAGACACCCGCGACACGGAGGCCTGCATCCAGCAGACCCTTGAGCTCGTCGCCGTCGGTTGTGAGATCGTGCGCATCACCGCCCAGACGCGCCCCATTGCGGAGAACCTGCAGAACATCAAGAACGGCCTCCTCGCCGCCGGGTGTGACGTGCCCCTCGTGGCAGACATCCACTTCAAGCCGGATGCTGCCATGGAGGCAGCCAAGTGGGTGGAAAAGGTCCGCGTGAACCCCGGCAACTTCGTCGACAAGAAGAAGTTCGCCATCCGCGAGTACACGGATGACCAGTACGCCGAGGAACTCGGCCGCATCGAGGAGGAGTTCATCCCCCTCGTGGAGTTGTGCAAGTCCAAGGACCGCGCCATGCGCATTGGGACCAACCACGGCTCCTTGAGCGACCGCATCATGAACCGCTACGGCGACACGCCGCTGGGCATGGTGGAGAGCGCTCTCGAGTTCGCCCGCGTGGCTCGCACGCAGGACTATCACAATTTCGTCTTCTCCATGAAGGCGAGCAACCCCAAGGTCATGATCGAGGCCTACCGCCTCCTCGTGGCGCGGCTCAATGACCTCGGCGGCGACTGGAACTACCCCATCCACCTCGGCGTCACCGAGGCCGGTGATGGCGAGGATGGCCGTATCAAGAGCGCCATCGGCATCGGCTCCCTCCTGGCAGATGGCATTGGCGATACCGTCCGCGTCAGCCTCACGGAGGACGCTGTGTATGAGATCCCCGTGGCCCAGACTCTGGTGCAGCCGTACAACGACGGCGTACCCGCTCGCTTCGAAGGCGTCGCGAATGCCCCCGCCGTCAGCTACGATCCCTTTGAGTTCGAGCGCCGCCAGTCCTCCGTGTTGAAGGTGAATGGCGTCAGCCTCGGCGGTCACGAGACCATGGCCGTCTTCACCTCCCGGCGGAAGTGGGACGCCGTGGCGCACAAGATCGACAAGCTCGGTGACTTCAAGCCCGAGATCGTGGTGGAGGACAGCGAAGTCGTCGCCCTGGATCCCCGGGACGACTCCGCCATCGCCTATGTCAACGGCTCCACCAGCCCCTGCCTGGTGACCGTGCAGGACGGGCTGAATCTCCCCGTCATCGCCGCCTTCCGTCTCCTCGCCTCCCGCCTGGAGACCCGCCACCCCATTCTGCTCAAGGACACCCTGGTGCCCGCTACGGAGCCGCAGAAGGACTTCGTGCCCACGCTGCTCTCCGCTGCCACGAACATCGGCTCCCTGCTCTGCGACGGCATCGGCGATGCCATCCTCGTGCAGGGTGAGGAGGCCCCCGGCCAGTCCTTCCGCATCTCCTACAACATCCTCCAGGGCGCTGGCACCCGCATTTTCAAGACGGACTATGTGGCCTGCCCCAGTTGCGGGCGCACCCTTTTCAATCTCCAGACCACCACGCAGAAGATCCGCGCCGCCACCGGCCATCTCAAAGGGGTCCGCATCGCTGTCATGGGCTGCATTGTGAATGGCCCGGGTGAAATGGCAGATGCCGACTTCGGCTACGTGGGCGGTGCCCCGGACAAGATCAACCTCTACGTCGGCAAGACCGCCGTGAAGTTCAACATCCCCGAGGGTGAAGCCGTGGAGCGTCTCATCGATCTGATCAAGGAGCACAACCGCTGGGTGGATGCCCCCACCGTTCCAGTGGAGGCTGCCTGAGCAAGCAAGCAAGCAACTGAGTGAGTGAGACGAAGCGCTAGAGATGGAAATGACCCCGGTTTTTGTCCCTGAGAATTACTTCCGCGTCCACGAGAAGGACGAGATCTTCCCCGCCACCGGCTCCCGCCCCCTGGAGCTGGACCTCGGCTGTGGCGATGGTACCTTCCTCATCCAGATGGCCATCAACCATCCCGAGCGGAATTTTCTCGGCGTGGAGCGCCTCATCGGTCGGGTGGACAAAACCGCCCGCCGCATCGCCGCCCTCGGGTTGAAGAATGCCCGCGTCCTCCGTCTGGAGACCTCCTACACCCTCGGCTGGCTCCTCCCGGAGGGCAGCGTCTCCCGCCTGCACCTCCTCTGCCCCGACCCCTGGCCGAAGAAGAAGCACGAAGGCCGCCGACTTCCCAACAGCGCCGCCTTCCTTCAGGGTCTCGAGCGTGTCCTCGAACCCCAAGGAGAGTTCCTCCTGAAGTCCGACGACCGCCCCTACTACGAGACCGCCTTGGAAAGCCTCGGCCA
>JBGGMQ010000139.1:0-7641 GCA_041287975.1 Verrucomicrobium sp.
GGTGCAGGTTCAGAACATGGGTAACACATCTGGTTCAGAACATCGGTAACAGCTTTTTGCACTTGAAGGTGTGATGGGAGCCCATGCCGTGGCTTAAAACCGATCCTATGAATCAAAAGACTGAATTTGCATTGAAAGCCCTGGGCACTCTGAACTTCCGTGCTCTGTGCCGTGAATACGGCATTAGCGCCAAGACCGGCTACAAGTGGAAGGAACGCTTCCTTGAAAAGGGGCTGGGAGGGATGGCTGAGGAGAGTCGACGCCCCCTGAGTCATCCTGAAAAGCTCAGTGAAGAGATCGTCTGTGCCTTGGTGAAGCTCAAGAGCCGTCACCCGGCCTGGGGAGCGCGCAAGATCCAGGAGTTGTACCGGCGAGGGCACCCTCAGGTCCCCTTGCCGAGTGAAAGCAGCATTAAACGCGTGCTGGAGCGCAGTGGCATGGTCACCAAGCGCAAGAGTCGTGTGGTGTCCAAGGCCGCGGTGCGATTGTCCAGCGGACGGCGGGCCCAAAGCAGCAACGAAGTATGGACCGCGGACTTCAAAGGGTGGTGGTATGACCTTGACTCGCGCAGGTGCGAACCGCTGACGGTACGTGATGAGTACTCGCGCTATGTGCTGGAGATCCGTCGTTTGGAGGACTCGCGCACCCAGACGGTGTGGGAGAGCTTTGAGCGGCTCTTTGAACGCTACGGGGTGCCTCAAGCCATCCGTAGCGACAATGGATCGCCGTTTGCCAGCGCCAGCGGGGTGCTGGGACTGAGCAAGCTCTCGAGCCGTTGGATAGCCTTGGGCATTGATCTGGAACGCAGTCGGCCCAGCTGTCCCCAGGACAACGGAGCGCATGAGCGTCTGCACCGTGATCTAAGTGACGAGGTGCAGCATGGTGCCCAAGGATCCACGCAAGACGAGTTGGATCTATGGCGTGAAGAGTACAACTGCCAGCGGCCGCATGAAGCCTTGGGCATGAGGATGCCATTTGAAGTCTACGAGCGATCTGCGCGGCGCTATGGAGGTCTGCCTGGGGCGCTGGACTACGGATCTATGGCGACGCGGGTGATATCGAGCATTGGCAATCTCAAGTGGCAGGGGGCCCAGATCTTCATCTCCAGCGCGCTGTCTGGATGGAACGTGGGACTCCAACCCCGTCACGATGGAGAGCTTGATGTGTACTTTGAGCGGCTGCTGTTAGGGCAGTTGGACCCCTCGACGTTCAGCTTCAAAAGGGGCGCTAGCGCCCCTTTTGAAGCTGACAAAGGCCAAGAGAACCTGTAACCCTGCGTCTCGGCATGTGTAACCCATGTTCTGAACCTAATGTGTTACCTATGTTCTGACTGCGCCAGCGCCCGAAGTTGCTGAAAACTGAAAACTTGAAACTGAAAACTCCACTCACCTCTTCCTCGTCAGCATGATCTCGTTTCCCTCCGTATCCACGCACATCGCCAGATGCGGCGGCTCGTCATCCTCGGGCTGGGGTTCGCGGATCAACTGACCTCCGGCAGCCACGATCTCTGCGGCCCCTTCCACGACATCGGGCACCTGAAAGCTGAGGCCCGTCCAGGTGCGTTCACCTTCACCACCACCGTGAATGCCAATGATGCTCTCGGCGATCTGGATCTCACAGATGTGCTGATTCTTCTTCAGCACCATCCCGCCCAGCACCTCTGTGTAGAACTTCGCCGCACGGTTCATGTCCGCGGCCCAGAGGATGTACTTCACTCGCTCAACTTTCAGCATAGAAGTCCATCATGCACGGGGCGGCACTTTCCGACAACTCTTAAGTCCTCACCTCACCGCTGTAGCCGCACCTGCAGTGGCACCCGCTCCGGATTTCCCGAAGCTCAATGCCTCCACGAGCCAGTTGCGCATGGCTTTGAAGCCACGCAGCAGCGTGCTGTCCATCACCTTGGTGATACCGAACCTCGCACTGATGGCTTCCGAAAAATCGCGGTAGCGAGGCAGCAGGACAAAAGAAGTCCGGGGCCGACCAGTCTGATGGTCGTCGCGAGTGAGGGAGGGATAGAGCAGCCCTTGGGCAAGGCCATTGGGCTGGGTCTCCACTGCAGCCTCTCGGCTCGGCAGGATCAACCAGGGACGGTAACGGAAGACAGCCCTGCCATCGCGATCTTTGGTGAGCCGACCGTAGGTACGGGTAGGGGCTCCACAGACTTTGCCTGCATTGAAGGCCTTAATGCCTTTTGTCTCATCCAAATCGCCCGCCGCAGCCTTGCGCCGGAGCAGCAGATCCAGGCCAAACACATTGCCAAACACCATGAGCCGAAAGGTGGGGCCTGCGATGAAACACGCGGGGATCAGAATCAGCACGCAAACGACGAGGGCCAGTGCAGGGCTGATGAAGGCACTGGCGGTGATCAGGCCAAGCACGCCCAGCTTAATCAGCTTCAACCCGGCATCCACAATGCCGAAAGGGGAAAGGGCGATCAGCACGTTAATGGCATGGCTGGAGAGCCAGACGATGGCAAAGCCAATGAAGGCGACGGGAATGTAGAGCGCCGTTTTCAGCCAGCTCACGTCCACGCTTCCCAAAACGGGCATCACGGTGGCCAGACCCAGTTGGGCAGCGGAAATCGTGGCCGTGGCTGCGCCCTCTGGCTCCAGCGGGACGGCATTCATCTGGGCCATGGCCGTCGCGATGAGGGGGACAAATGCGGTGCTGGCGACCAAGGCGCTGGCCTTGTCCTCAAACAATTCCACGAAATCCAGCGGCTTTTTCACTAGCGGTGGAGCGGCTGCTCCCAGAAAATCCTTCAGAAAACACATTCCCAGTACGACAAAACAGCTGCCCCACACCCAAGGGTGGCAGTACCACGGCAGGCGACTGCGCAGCCCTTCCTCGGTGGTGAAGTACTTCCAGGCACCGATGGCGCTAACGCCAAGAAGGGGGCTTACCGCAGTCCCAGTGATCTGGGAGACGCCCTCCGCCAGGCCGACGCCGGGAAGATGGGAGAGTGCCGAACTGGTGGGATTGGCCGACAACGTGCTTGCCGGGGCATTCAGTCTGCCGCCTGAACTCTCGACGCCTGCTTGAGCAGGAAGATTGAGCGGGGCTTCTTTGACCGGAGCGACCGCGAAAACGGTTGCGCTTAAGCCAACAAGCAAAAGGGCCGCCACACTGCGCACTAGGGGCAGGCGGTGGTGAAATCCAGGGAAAAGGGGCTGAGACGAGTCCATAGTAGGAGGGGCGGTGAGCCGTCCCGGCTCGGTAGGGGGTGAAAGAGAACGCGAATGGGGAATGCGCAAACTCAGACAACAGTCGGCCCAGGATTACTCAAAGGAAAGGCCAAAACCCTCCAGAATGGCGTCGCCCACCCCGCCCAACAAAAAAACGAGCCACGCAAGCCGGAAAGGCAGACGTGGCTCTTGTAAATGCGGGGAAACCCAGCAGTGCTCTTACTTGATGTGAGCGGAGACAAGCTTCGTCATCTCGAACATCGTGACCTGCTTCTTGCCACCAAAGACGGCCTTGAGGGCGTCGTCAGCGTTGATGTTGGTCTTTTTCTTGGGGTCCTGAAGGTCGTTCTTCTTGATGTACTCCCAGAGCTTCTTCGTCACTTCGCTACGAGGAATCGGGGTCGAGCCCACGACGACGGCGAGGATCTCGTCGGGCTGCACGGGCTTCATGAGAGCCGCGTTGGGCTTTTTCTCAGGGGAGGAAGCGGAGGAGGTGGATTTCTTGGCCATGACGCATGTTATGAGGCGGAGTGCCTTACTGTCAAGAACGGGAGCGGCACTTTTAATGAGTAAGCTGTCAACAAAAACCCTAGGGAATTCGAGTTTTCGCCACCGATCTCCAGAGTCACAAAGGGGTGTGCGCAGCCCTTCAATGGGAGTTCCGTGGCGAAAAGCTCTTCCCGGGAGAGACTTGGCCTGAGGCTTCCTCCTGCTCCCTGGGGCAGATGCCAGAACTTCCCCTGAAGGGCCCGTTTTGGCTTACCCGGCATCCGGCTGTTCCACCTGGCCCCGCTGCTGCAGCCAGCGGGCGATGGAAGAGCAGAAGACCGCCCAGACCACCCCGGCTGACCATCCGGCCAGCACGTCTGTGGGGTAGTGCACGCCCAGGTACACCCGGCTGCATCCCACCAGCAGGACGATGAGGGAGGCGGTAGCGAGGAAATAGAACTTCTCCCACCGGTGCGTGGTGGTGCGACCCAGCATCGCACCCAGCGTGAGGTAGGTGATCGCCGCCAGCATGGAGTGGCCACTGGGGAAGGATGGAGAGGTCACCTCCATCAGATGCGGGACGAATGAGGGTCTCTCCCGCGCAAAGACGTTTTTTAGCAGGGTGGAGATCACGGCACCTCCTACTACTGAGGCCAGCACAAAGAACATCAGCGCATGCTTCCCACGCAACCAGAGGAAGCCGAGCACGGCCACCGTCACGAAGGTGATCAGCGTGGAGCCTCCCAGGGCCGTAATGTCGCGGGTCATTTCCTTCATCCACAGAGGCCCGATGGGCACTGCCAGATTGTCAGGCTGGCGCATCGCCACAAGGATCAGCTTGTCGTAGCGGTGGTCATCGCCTTCGCGGACCTCATCCGCGACCTCGATGAAGATCCATAGTCCGAGGCAGGCGGCCAGCAGGGCCAGCAGGAATGTTCTTTCCGGGAACTGAAGGTGAAAAGGCAGACGCATGCTTCGGGAGTTAAGGTTGTGGGTTTCTGGACAGCATGGGGAAAAGGGAGAATGGCATCGGGTCGGTGGGGTGTAAGGAATCGCAGTTCCCTCGGCGATAGCGCGGACAAATCAACCCTCCATGCCTGGTCGCAGCCATGATTGCCCTCGGCCAGATTCTTTTCGTGATGAACGAATTTTTGCCGTCCCACGGGGCAGCAGGTCCGATTTCGGGGCATGAGAACAATCTTTGCAAGTCTTTTGGGGGCCGCCAGTCTGGCGTTGCTCTCATCCTGCGTGGTGGACGCCTATCCTCCAGGGCCTCCCCCCCGGGTGGTGACCTCGGACATCGGGTACTACTCCACTCTGCCATCGGGCTACGCTGATCCTACTTACTATTACCAGAATCGGTACTACTACGGCGGTGTTTACACCCCTGGGCGGTATCTTTATGGCGGGCGTTACTATGACGGGCGCTACTACCACCGCGGGCAGTACTACTACGGTGGGAATTACCGCAGCAGCTACCGCGGTGGGGACGGTGGACACCATGATCATGACCATGACGGCCACAACCACGGTGGGGGACGCCGATCCTACCGCCGCTAAGAGGGTGGCAGGTTAGATTTCACAGTCCCAGTTTCAAAGGCATCGTGCTCCGCACCGGCGGGTACGGTGCTTTTTTTGTGGTTTTTAGATCAGGGGCAGTGGTGACGGTTTTGTCACCATGAATGCCAAAAGGCAGCCGGGGATTGTGCCATTTGTGGTCGACTTCAGGGGTCAATTGCCCTTGTGCCTGCACCCGCTCCTTCTTCATGAAACTGATCTGCCTCCCTCTCCTGGCGGCCTCCGTCGGCCTGACTCTTGTCTCTGGTCTGGATGCCCAGGAACCAAAGCCTGCCGCCCCTGCCCTGGGCCTCACGCATCTCCAGCGCCCCAAGCTCGTCGTTGGCCTTATGGTGGACCAGATGCGCTGGGACTTCCTGTACCGCTACTTTGACAAGTACGGTGAAGGTGGCTTCAAGCGCCTCCTTCGTGAGGGCTTCTCCTGTGAGAATGCCATGATCGGCCAGGTGCCGACCTTCACAGCGGTGGGCCATGCCACGGTCTACACCGGTTCCGTGCCCGCCATTCACGGGATTACGGGAAACAACTGGATCGAGGCTGTGCCCAATGCTGCCCTGAACGAGATGCCTGGCGTGCCTGTTTACTGCACGGATGACTCTCGTTTCTCCGTAGTGGGTGGGCAGGGGGCCGGCCAGTCGCCTCACAAGCTCCTCACCACCACGATCACGGATGAGTTGCGCCTCGCGACAAACTTCCGCTCCCAAGTAGTGGCCATCTCCTTGAAGGACCGGGGCTCTGTCATCCCTGCAGGACACGTGGATCTCCCCGAAGAACGTCCGGCGGGTGCAGCTACGGTCAGCGCCTTCTGGTTGGACGAAGCTAATAACTTTGTCACCAGCAGCTACTACGCAAAGGAGCTTCCCGTCTGGGCGAACCAGTTCAATGGAGCCAAGGTGGGTGAACAACTGGTCTCGGGCGAATGGTATCCCTTGCTGCCCATCAAAGAGTACACTCAGAGCACGGAAGACGAGGCCCCTTGGGAGGTGAAAACGGAGCCCAATGGCACCCTGTCCTTCCCGCACAAGATCTCCGAATCCTACCGTCAGAAGGTCAAAGACGTCATTCGGAACTCACCGTTTGGGAATTCACTGACTCTTCAGTTTGCCAAGGCTGCTGTGGACGGCGCGAACCTCGGCGGTGGCAGCGTCACCGACTTCCTCGCTGTGAGTTGCTCCTCCACCGACTACGTCGGCCACAAGTTTGGGCCCAACTCGATTGAGACGGAGGACACCTATCTTCGTCTGGACCGGGATCTGGCAGAGTTCTTCGCGCATCTGGATGCCAAGGTGGGGAGTGGGAATTACCTTGTCTTTCTCACCGCAGACCATGGCGTCGCCCACTCGATCGGGTTCATGAAAAAGAACCGTCTGCCTGCCGATGAATGGAAAGGGAGTTCCCTGGTCGATGGCCTCAATACGGCACTGAAGGACCAGTTCGGTGTCGAGAAGCTCGTGTTTCGTGAATACAACAACCAGTTCTTCTTTGATGCGGCCAAGCTGACTGTGGAAGCCGCACGTGCTGATGCGATCAAGGCAGCCGCTCTGGCATGGCTCCGCCTCCAGCCCGGCGTGCTGTTCGCTGTTGATATGGAAAAGCTGGGCGACACCGCAGTGCCAGAGCCGCTCAAAACCATGCTCGTCAACGGCTGGCACCGCAAACGCTCCGGGACTCTTGTAATTGTGCCGGATCCCGGTTGGATGCCTGCCGATAAAAATACGAGCACCACCCATGGTGCGTGGAATCCGTACGATACCCACATTCCCGTGGTCTTCATGGGCTGGGGCATCCGTCCCGGCTCTACGCAGGACACGGTCTACATGCAAGACATTGCGCCCACGCTGGCTGCGCTCTTGCACATTCAGGCCCCCAACGGTTCTGTGGGCAAGCCGATTCGGGCGGTTTTCCGGTAGACTTCAAGGCGCAACGCTTTTTTTACCTTGGAGCCCCTTCACTGTCTTCAAACGACCGTTTGAAGACAGAAGGGGCACTTTCGTCGCGTTGCCATGGGCTCCATTTGATGCATCCATCACGCCCATGAAGTTCAAATTCAAGTCCTTACCTCTCTCTCTGCCCCTGATCACGGGGGTGGGGGCTCTGGCTGTAGCCCTTTCCTTCTCGGTTTCTCATGACGTCGCGGGCCAGGAGGCTGCTCCTGCGGCTCCCGCTCCTGTAGCTCCGGCGGCCGCGCCAGTGCAGGTCAAGTCGAGCGTTGCCCGGCCGAAGCTCGTGGTCGGTATCGCCGTGGACCAGATGCGTTGGGACTTCCTCTACCGTTATCAGGATCGGTATACGGAGGATGGGGGATTCAAACGCCTGCTCAAAGACGGATTTACCTGTGAGAACGGGATGATCGGCCACCTGCCGTCGTATACTGCCGTCGGGCACG
>JBGGMQ010000140.1:0-4953 GCA_041287975.1 Verrucomicrobium sp.
TGGCGCGGGCGAAAGGGTGCGGACTCTTGATAGTGCTTCAAGTGTGCGTTGAAGGTCCTTTGTCTGGTGCCGCAACCAGTGGATGAGACAGGAGCGGTCGGATTGAGGTGTTCTCTCTTGGATCCTGGGAGCGCTGGCGTCCCGCCGGCCGTTGTTCGTTCGTGGCAAGCGGGGCGCTTACCCTACTAAAGTTTGGACGACGAGCAGTCTCCCATATTCTCGGGAAGCATCCTGGCGGGGTTATGGTAAGATCTCAAAGAAATGGATGGACCAAAGAAGCCCGTGAAAGCCAGCGTCGACTGGTTGACAGCCATCCTCCTGTTCTATCCAGGCTCGCTGATAGCGACACTTTACGGGGGGCAGGTCAAGACTCTGGGGTTACCGATGTCTTCATTCGCGGTTACCTGCCAGGTATGGATGGCAGTTTGTTTCCTGCTGGTGCCGGTGCTTTTCTGGGGGACCAAGTGGGACTGGATGGGAAGGGTGGTTGCACCGATCCTTGGCATTGCCTGTCTGGCAGTGCCTTGGGTTATCTTGGAGTGGGGAGCGGTCGCTATCCCGCTACAAAATGATCTCACTTCTCAGCAGAAAGAGACCATGAACGCCAGTTTTACTTTCCCTAAGATAGTCTGTGCGTACTCCGGCAAGGGCAACCACATGCGCATGCGACGGTCCGATTATTCGCCAGAAGTCGAGCAGAGGCTGCGGGAAATCGGCGCGTTGAGGGAGGGGGATGCTGCAGAGGCTAACGCGCGTTAGTTTGGCGATTGGGAGGGAGTTCTCTACGCACCGAGTGACGAGACAAAGCGTTAAGAGGGATTCTCGGAAGGAAGACCTGTGCAGGAATCGCTTGACAGTTGCGCCATAGAGTCGTGTTATTGTCTTTGTGATTCCACGATGGACTTGGCAGATCACGCAAGCCCCCACTTTCATTTCTGAGTACCCTTCATGACCGCTTTTGATCCGTCCCTTTTACCCTATGCCCAGCTTGCGGCCACGGTGTTTGCGCCCTTGGTCACCATCTGGATATTTGTGATTCACGCGAAGAAAAAAGAGCAGCGAAAGGCCAACATCGAGCTTTTCAAAGATTTTATGACCTCATCGTCCATGGTGAGTGCCCGCGTCATGACTCAGGAGTACCTGGTACCCGGGCACAATCGGAAGATGCTGCCGAAGTTCAAAGGCAAGAATTTCGCGCAGATAGCGGAATTGCTCAAGGATTCTGAAAGGGGCTGGGAGGTCGTCAAGTCGATCCGGACAGTTGCGGCTTTTTTCTGGATGGTCAACGAAGCTGCCTGTGCAAAATACATTGCACGACGAGGCAACTACCTTTTTTCGCGGGCCTATTCCTACTACTATTTCATGGTTATCAAGCCTCACGAGGGCGATTCCAGTGACCCCATGTACCAATGCTTTGCGTGGATGATGAACGCCAAGGACAAAGCAAGATGGCAGACTGAATACGAGTCCAGAATGGCGGAAGCAGAAAGTGGCACTGGAGATTCGACAGAATCGGATGACCGCCGCGTGCCATAGGTCCTATGGTGATAATCTACCATGGCTTTTGCTCCACCGCCCTCTCCACCAACCGTCATCATCCGCGAGGCCACACCCGCAGATGCCCTGGCGTTGGAGTCTCTATACCGGCAGTTAGTAGACGATGCGAACCTCAGCGTGTCACCGGAACAGCTCACACGCCTTGCGGAGTCTTCATCGAGTTTTCTCCTGGTTGCCGAACACCAAGGCACAGTCTGCGGCACGGCTCTGCTCAACCTGTGTGCTGATGCTATGTACAAGGCGCAACCCTTTGGCGTGGTGGAGAATGTCGTCATCGCTGCGGCCCATCGTGGCCAGGGGTTCGGTCGTCAGCTGATGGCAAGGATCGAGGAGATGGCGTTGCAGCAGGATTGCACGAAGCTCATGCTGCTCAGCAGCCAGGCTCGCACCGAGGCGCATGCCTTTTTCCGCTCGTGCGGATTCCATGCCGGCAGCAAGCACGGCTTCGTGAAATACCGCCGTCAGTTTTCAGCGGGCGACGCCGCCCGTGTCTGAGTCTGCGCCTGAGCCCTCGCCTGCAACCACGGGGTGACCAGCACCGCTGCCAAAATCATGCCGGTGCCCGCGTAGAAGCCGCCGCTCATGTGCTCGGTGTCGCCAAAGAGCAGGGCGGCGAGCAGGATGCCGTAGACGGGTTCGAGGTTGTACACCACGTTGATGGAGAAGACGGAGAGCCGTCGCAGCACATCCATGTAGGCGGTGTAGGCACCCACGGTGCAGACGAGGGAGAGCACCAGGAGCCAGGGCCAGTCGCTCCCCTGGGGCAGGTGCAAGGGGATGCCAGACATTGCCAGAGCGGGCAGCACAAGGAGGGCGGCCAGGCAGGCGCCGCTCATTTGGTAACAGGAAATCACCGCATAGTGCTCGCGGGCCACGAGGCGCTTGTTGATCACGGCGAACAGCGCCCCCACAAAGGCGCAGCCGAGGCCGCTGGCGAAGCCCTGCCAGCGGTCGAACTCCACGCGGAAGATGATCGCCACGGCCGCGACCATGAGCAGGCCCATGGCCAGCTCCAGACGGCTGATGCGGCGGCCTTTCTCAAACAGGGGTTCAAGGAGGGAACACCAGATCATGGTGGTGGGCAGGGCGGCCATGGCCACGGAGACGTTGCCCAGCTTCACGGCCAGGAAGAAGAGCATCCAGTGCAGGCCCACCAGGGTGCCGTTTCCCAGCAGCTTCAGCGCCGTGGGCATGCCCACTGCCAGCGTGGCCCCCATAAGCCTGGCCACTACGGCCAGCCCCGCCGCAGCCAGGCCCGTGCGCCAGGCCACCACCTCCACCGGCGGCAGGGTGATGAGCTTGCCCAGCGGCCCGGTGAAGCCCCAGGCCAGGACGACAAGATGGAGCTGCAACCAGTTGCCCCAGCCAGAGCGGTGGGGTTCAGAGGACGTCGGAGAGGGAGGGGGCACAGCGTGGGGCGCAAGGATTCTGGCAGGTCTGCAAAGGCCGTCAACGTGCGGCTGGGCTTAAGCGGCATCCGCGCTTTTGAGTGGAGCAGCGACCTCCACAGGTCGGCTCACATGTCCCGCGATCAGCATCGCGCCCACGGCACCCAGCAGGGCGGAGGAGATCCACACGAGGTTCGGGGAATACTGGTAGAGTCCCATGCTCAGCACGGAGGCGGAGATGTTCCCGGCGCTCCAGGCCCAGCTCAGGAAGCCGGAGTACCGTCCCCGCATGTCATCGGGAGCCAGGCTGGCGGCATAGGCCTGCTGGCGTGAGAAGGCCATCATCTCCCCGAAGGTGAAGACGATCATGGCCAGCAGGAACGCCGTGAGTCCGCTCCCCCACGCGAGCACAAGGAAACTACCGCTCATGCCGATGTAGCCGAGGGCAATGCAATTCCGCACGGGCCAGCCGCGCGTGACCGCCGTGAGCGGCATCTCCATGAGGCAGATCATCATGCCGTTCACCGCCATGACGAAGCCGTAGAGTTCCAGGGGTTTGAAGTAAAAGCCATGCCAGGCCAGGGCGGGCACATGATTCTCAAAGTGCAGGGCAAAGGTCGTGGTCAGCTGGCGGAACACGATGGAAACCGTGATGCACGCCGCCGCCAGGGCGAGGAAGGGCCGGTTGTGCCGGATGGAGACCAGGGCATGGCTCCAGCCACTCGTCTTCCTTTCACCGCGCTTCCCACGCGGCAGGAGGAAGAGGGCCACCAGCCCGAAGAAAGCCGCCGTGGCCGCATCCCCTGCGAAGAGCCAGAAAAACGAGTGCTCTGCCAGAAAGCCCGCTGCCATGGGGCCGAGTGCCCAGCCGAGATTGATGGAGAAGCGCATGGTCGCATAGGCCGCGAGCCGGTGCTCAGGAGGGATGATGTCCTGCACCAGCGCATTGGTCGCCGGGATCCCCGCCTCACTCAGCACCCCGGTCAGGAACGACAAAGCGACCAGCAGAGGAAAGGTGTGGGCCTGCGACAGCAGCATGAGCGAGGCCGCTCCCAGCAGTGAGGCCGCGGCCATGGTGACATTCCTGCCGATGCGGTCCGCCAGCCAGCCTCCCAAGCCTGCGGCGAGAAAGCCCCCTGCCGCATACGCTGCCACCGTCCAGCCTGCTTGGGCAGGGCTGAAGCCGCTCCGTGTCATGAAAATGGTGAGAAAGGGCACCACGAACACCCCGAATTTGTTCACAAACGTCGCCCCGATCAGCACCCAGAAAGCCATGGGGAAGGTTCTTAAACTCTCTTTGAAGGTGGGGGACATGGGAGGAAGCAGGTAAGGAAAGGGCGGCGAGGCAGAGCGAAACAGCGGGGACGGCAGACAAAGACGAAAACAAAAAACCCGCACACGGGGCCGTGGGCGGGTTCAAGAGACGAAGGAGGAAAAAGAAAAACGTCGTCAGCTTAAACAGCGAGCCCACACAGTACCCATGACGGCACGAACGCATTCGTGACGCTTCTGGATTGGGGACTTCGTTGGCTTGAGCGACATCTGAGTTCCGAGCTTATCGAAAAAATCCGAATTGTCAAATCGGCACGTGAGAGCCGAGTTTGTCGGGTGCCAGGGAACTGTGGGAGCCGCAGGGGTGGAGACCGCAGCAACTCCTTTGGAGTAGAGGTTGCCTACGTATACCAAAGGTAGACTCGCTGAAAACTCGTCCAACCTTGGGCTTGAAGCAGGTATCCCCTTCGGGGAAGGACTACCGTTGAGACGCCTTGGTTCACTGGCGGCCGTCAGTTTGTTCTCCTCAGGAGCGACGTGTGCCACAGACAAACAGGACGGCCTTTCAGCGCACAGACACTGACGCACTGACGCACCGGATTACCGGTTTACTGGCCTACCGGATCACCTTCACAGGCATGCCCTTGTAGGCGTTCTCGTAGAACTTGGGCACGATGTTGCGGTCCATGCGGATGCAACCGTGGGAGGCAGGATACCCAGGCAAGTAGCCCTGGTG
>JBGGMQ010000141.1:0-4281 GCA_041287975.1 Verrucomicrobium sp.
CATCTTCACCCAGATCGGTCTCATCGTGCTGATCGGTCTGGCCGCCAAGAACGCCATTCTTATTGTAGAGTTCGCGGTAAAACTTCGTGAGGAGGGCAAAGGCATTGTCGAGGCAGCTCTTGAGGCTTCCCGTCTCCGCCTCCGTCCTATTCTCATGACGTCCATCGCCTTCATCGCCGGGGTGTTCCCCCTGGTGATCGCGACCGGTGCCGGTGCCGAGATGCGCCAGGCCATGGGTGTGGCAGTATTCGCTGGCATGATCGGGGTCACCTTCTTTGGCCTCTTCCTCACCCCCATCTTCTACGTGGTGCTGGAGCGCATTGGCGTGAAGAAGCCCAAGCCCGTGGAGACCCCGGTGGCTCCTGCTGAGCCCTCCGCAGCGTGATGCGGCACCCGGTTTGAATCGTCATTGAAGGCTCAAAGGCTCCCCGTCACTGGGGAGCCTTATTTGTGATTCGGGCACAAGAGGCAGACTCCACCACCATGCCACGGCGACGTGGTGTGGATCGTTGATTAATCGCCACATCACTCGGCGACCATACCTCGTCAGCGCAGTCCCATTTGCAGGATCGACCTCCACATCGCGGAACTCCAGAAAGACTTCATCGTGAGGGTACACGGCTTTGAACACGGCTTCCTTGATGCAGAACAACTGCTTCCCCGTGATTTGGCCTGCGTGAATTGCCTTTTGTTCCCAGGAAGTGGCGACCATGGAGACAAGGGCTTCATCGAGTGGGACTGAGGGCTCGATGTCCACGCCAATCCCACGGCAGGAGGGGCTGGAGTGAGCGGCAATCGCGACGGCCAAGGTCGCGTCATGGGCCAGGGAGCCAACAATGCCAGCGGGCCATTGCGGCATGCCCCGACGATGTCGCGGAATCGCTTCCACTGGCCTCCCGAGATTTGCGCAAAGTGGCTTCGCCATGCGTCGCGCTGCCCCGCTGGCCCGGTGCACCTGAACGATGGCCCGTTCCCGCCCCTGCATTTCAGCGGGGCTTAAAAGCCATTCGTCACCGTCTTGAATGAGGCCCAGTTCTCCAAGCACGCCTTTGGGCAGCATGGCTTGAAACCGTTGCTTCAAGGTGACCAGTGGGGACTCGTTCATGGATTGCCCAGTCTATCCGATCATCACCCGGTTGATGCAAATGGCCTCTTTCGCCAGACACCCTTCACGCCCTTGTTCCCATTCTGTAAATTCCGTTAATTCTGTCTAAAAAATCAGTCTCTGTGTTCTCTGTGCCTCTGTGGTCAATTCTCAACGCCCTCTCTCCCCTGACCCGCAAAACAAACTGGTTGCACCGCTGACGAGGTCGCCGAAACCTGCTCCGCACTCTTACTGCATGCAGTCGCAACCGCCGCCTCTTCTCCGCGCCCTCTGTCTTGTTGCTGTGGTGGCGGGCCTGTCGGCTTGCACGCTTAGCCCTCAACTCGCGTCTCTCTCCCGGGTGGCGAGGCCTTTGACCATCACCCCTTCCAATGAAGGCAATGTCACGCCCTTGCCGGTGAAGTCGGAGGCACTGGCTCCCTATCACAAGGCGGTGACGCAGATGGTGGAATGGTACGATGCCCTGCCGCTGGACCAGCGCGAGAGCGAGTGTTCCCGGTTGGGGCTGACCGTAGAAGTCGATCCCACCCACGAGTCAGGGCTGCGTCGCTTCACTCCCGGCACCAAATTCCGTACGCGGATGCTCGATGAATACCACACCCGTCCTGGTGTGGGAGTGCCCGTCGTCGCCTGGCGTCCGAATGATCTGAGTGGCAAATTTGACTCCTTGCGTCCACCTGAGGGGGTGGCGGCTGCCATGACGGCGGTGGTCCTTCCCGCAGGGGAAGGAAAATGGAAACTCCGCTTTGTGAATCCGGTGGAGCACTCCACCGTCCCGGTCGGCGGCAAACCTCTCACCGTGGCAGCGGACTACACTGCACCCATTGCCCAGTTGGTGGAAAAGGCCCGCCCCCTGGCGCGCAGCGGCCTCTCGGGCATGCTCTCCTACTCTAAAAGCAAGCGGAAGGAGAAGATCTACCTGATGCAGCCCTATGATCCCAACAAGATCCCGTTGCTGATGGTGCACGGCCTGCAGTCCACTCCGGTGGCATTCATCAACCTGACCAACGACCTCGTGGCGGATCCCATGGTGCGCCAGCGCTACCAGATCTGGCACTACCACTACCCGACCGGCACCCCGGTGCTGCAGAATGCCGCCATCCTCCGACGCGTGCTTTCCTCGACTCTGAAGGAGATAGACCCGGAAGGGGATGACTTTGCCACGAACCATCTCGTGGTCATCGGTCATAGCATGGGCGGCATTCTCACCCACACGCTGGTCAGCGACTCCGACTACCGGTTGTGGGATTCGGTGATCAAGGTCCGGCCTGAACAGTTGAAGCTGTCGGAGGCGTCACTTGCAGGCCTGAAATCCGTGTTCTTCTTCAAGCAGGAGCCGCGGGTCCGGCGGGTGATCTTCATCTCGGTGCCGCATCGTGGCAGCACGTGGGCGGACAACTTTATCGGCGATCTCGGGCAGACCTTGTTTCGTCCGGACCAGACGGTCAACTCTGTGTTCAAGGATCTGATCTCAGCCAATCGGGAGGTGGTGCATCCGTTCGTGGTGAAGCTTCACGAGGAAGGCAAGTTCAGCTCCATACGGACGCTCTCTGGCAACAGCCCCTCGCTGATCGCCCTGTCAGAGATCCCGCCCAAGGTTCCGTTCCACTCGATCATCGGGCAGAAGAGTCTGGTGCCGCTGGACCTCAGCAGTGACGGGGTGGTCGCCTACAAAAGCAGCCATCTGGACGGGGCACAGTCAGAGCTTGTGGTGCGCTCGGGGCACAACTCCTTCCGGAAGAAGGAAGCGGTCGTGGAGATCAAACGCATTCTCTACCTGCATCTAAAAGGGGCCCGCTAACACCTGCCGGAGACACTTTTTCCGTCGGCAGGCTCACCGGGAATCGTAGTCTCCTTACAGCCATGAGAGCCACCCGCATCTACACCGGCGAAGACGATCTGACTCACTTCGAAGACTTCGAGGTGCCCCTGAAAGACGGCGGCCCCATTGGCCGCCTGTCGGAATTGTCGCCGGGCTCCGGCATCATCTTCAGGGAGACGGACGCCACCTATGACTACGACTGGCACCCGGCACCCCGGAAGCAGTGGCTCATCCTTTTGGATGGGCTCGTCGTCATCGAGGCTGGCGACGGCACCGTACGTCAATTCAGCGGAGGTGACATCATGCTGCTGGAAGACACCACAGGCCGGGGCCACCGCACCCGGCAGCTCAGTGCGGGTGTCCGTCGCTCCGTGTTTATTCCTATACCCACCGATTCTGATTTATGAGTTCTCCCGTCACCGGCATCCATCACGTCACGGCCATCGCCAGTGATCCCCAGCAGAACATCGACTTCTATGCCGGACTGCTCGGACTGCGTCTGGTGAAGCGCACGGTGAACTTTGACGATCCCTCTGCGTACCACCTGTACTATGGCGACGAGACCGGCTCGCCCGGCAGCATCGTCACCTTCTTCTACTGGCCCGGCATGGAGTCCAAAGGCTCCGTGGGGGCGGGGCAGATGACCGCCATCACCTTCTCCGTGGCACCAGAATCTCTCGACTGGTGGCAGCAGCGTCTGGAGGCGGGCGGTGTCCCCGTGGCGCGAGGCCTGCGGTTTGAGGAAGAAACCCTCAGCTTTGCTGATCCCGACGGCATTCCTTTGGAGATTGTCGCGGTGGCGGATGATGCCCGCTTAGGTTGGACGGGTAGCGGAGTGCCTGCAGAGCATGCCTTGAAGGGGCTTCATGCCACAGAGCTGACGGTGCGCAGCGCCGCAGCGACAGAGAAGCTTCTGCAGGCGGACATGGGCTATCGTCTGGTGCGACGGGAGGGCTCCCGCGCCCGGTTCGAGGCAGGACCGGGAGGCTCTGGCCGGTATGCCGACGTGATTGCTGATCCCTCCGGGCCCTTTGGTGAAGGCGGAGTGGGAACCATCCATCACATCGCCTGGCGTGTGGCCACAGATGAGGAAGAGCTCTCCATGAAAGCTCTGCTGCACAAGAGTGGTTTTGCGGTCTCGCCCGTCATGGACCGGGACTACTTCCACTCCATTTACTACCGCGAGCGCGGCGGCATTCTGTTTGAGATCGCCACAGAGGTCCCGGGCTTTGCGGTGGATGAAGACCCCGCCACACTTGGCACTTTGCTTAAATTGCCAGGGCAGCTTGAACCTCTGCGGGACAGGATCGAGAAGGTGCTGCTTCCCTTGTCTGCACCTTCACTGTCAGCGTCC
>JBGGMQ010000142.1:0-3236 GCA_041287975.1 Verrucomicrobium sp.
CCCAAGGCCGCGGCACCCGCTGGAGTGCACACTGCCAGAGTCTTCGCGAGATGCTCCAGGAATTCGGCGCTGTTGACCGTCGCCTCCTCCATCAACGTGGAGCGCTGCATCTGCTCGCCACACCACACCTTCAAAAACTGCAACTGGCTGACCAGCGCATCCGGGCTTGCCGTGGAGCGGGCACCGGGAGGAAGCACCTGAAAATCTGCCACCACCACAGCCAGACTCTGCGCCCCCGACTGGAGGATGCGCAGATCATCCAGAGGCTGGGCAGACAGGAAGTCGCCGAGCTCAAGGAGCGACTGGGCCGCAAGCAGGGTTGAAAAAATAATCTTCGCAGCCAGGCGGGCAGGCAGCGTTTCCCTGCGCTCCAGGTAGCTGCGCAGCGTCTCACCATCCACATGCTCCGTGATGTAGAAGCCACTGCTGTCGTCTTCCCCGTACTCCAGCACACGCGCCCGTAGAGGGTGCCCTCTTTCGCTGAGAAATCTGGCCCGCGACTCAAAGGTCGATCGATCCGTCAGAGGGTCCAGCAGTACATGGCAGTGCACGAACACATGCCGTTTGGAATCAAACGCAAAGACGGCCACCTGCTCGCTGGAGCGCAACACCTCGATGTTGGCGCCCTCAGCGTCTTGGGCAATCAGATAGTGGCGGAACTGAGTCGGACTGGCCATGCTGGGAATATGCCCAGACTTTCATCAGGACGTGGAGGTTTTGCAACCCCTTACTAGCAGGTTGCAAGCCATGGTGGCAGCAGGCGCTGCCCCTGGCAATGGGAGACTCCCCTCAGTTTACTCCCACTCGATGCTTGCTGGTGGCTTGGTGGAGATGTCGTAAAGCACTCGATTGACCCCTTTGACGGAGTTTAGGATCCGGTTGGAGGTCGCACGGAGCACCTCGTGTGGCAGTTCCACCCAGTCGGCCGTCATGGCATCTTCGCTGATCACGGCTCTCAGGGAAATGGCCTGCTCGTAGCTGCGTTCGTCGCCTTTGACACCCACCGTCTTCACGGGAAGCAGCGCGGCATACGCCTGCCAGGTCTTTTCATACCATCCGGAACGGCGCAGTTCTTCAATGAAGATGCTGTCGGCATTGCGGCAGATTTCGAGACGCTCCTCGGTCACTTCACCTGGTACGCGGACGGCCAGACCAGGCCCAGGGAAGGGGTGCCTCCAGAGAGCACGGTGGGGAATCCCCAACGCCGCCCCGAGAGCCCGCACTTCATCTTTAAAAAGCTCAGCCAGCGGCTCAATGACGCGCCCCTGTTCTTTAAGCTCAAGAGCACGGTCCACACGATTGTGGTGAGTCTTGATTTTGGAGGCAATAGAGCCACTGGTGGCGCTCTCAATCACGTCGGGGTAAAGGGTACCCTGCGCCATCAGCTCGATGTAGTCGGCCGCGCCAAAGAAGACATCCAGGAACAGGTTGCCGATGATCTTGCGCTTCTGCTCAGGATCAGTGACGCCCTTCAATGCTCCTAGGAAAGTTTCGCGAGCATCCACCACTTCAATGGGGACACCCACTTCACAGAACTGCTCCTGCACTTCCTCGGACTCCCCTTTACGGAGCAGACCGTGGTCAACAAAGAGGCAGCGTTGTTTGACACCTGCCTTGTGGAGCAGCACCGCCAGCACCGTGGAATCCACGCCGCCAGAGACGCCGCAGATCACTTCGCGACCGCCTACTTCCTGGCGAATCTTTTCAATCATCTGCTCTTTGAAGGAGGCGATGCTGAACTTGGCAAGGGAGTCACCGGCGAGGCTCAGGAAGTTTTTGAGGATCTTGGTGCCCTCGTGGGAGTGCGTCACCTCAGGGTGGAACTGAATGCCGAAGCACGCCTCACCCCACTGCAAGGCCACGGGGACCGCGTCCTGGTTGGTGGCGATCACTGTAGTGCCTTCAGGCAGGTTCTGCACCGTATCGCTGTGGCTCATCCAGATCTGCGAGTCACTGGGGATGCCAGCAAAAAGGATGCTCTCCTTGGCGATGAGGCGGGCCGGGCCGTACTCCCGGGTCACCCCCGGCTTCACCGTGCCACCGTGCTTGATGTTGAGCAGTTGCATCCCGTAGCACACGCCCAGAATGGGGACGCCCATGGACTGCAGCACCTCAAAATCAACATCAGGGGCATTCTCCTCTGACGTGCTGCGGGGGCCGCCGCTGAGAATCACCGCACCCGGCTTATTCAGTGCTGCCAGCTGCTCGGGAGCGTAGAGGTGGGACACAAACCCCAGTTCGCGGACTCTCCGCACAATGAGCTGGCTGTATTGCGAGCCATAGTCCAGCACTGCTACTTCGCCTTCGGTCATCATAATTTGGAATAGAAGGCGGTAGTCATTCGCGCAGAATCGCGCGCTGTCAAAGGGGGAAAAGCAAGGTTCGCCCAGCCCAAACAAGAAGCACTCGCCCCGTGATCGACAGGCGTATCTAGCTTTGGCGCTCTATCTACGAACGCTCACCTATGAAAAAGCCCCCGGAAAATCTTCAGTACTGGCTCAGCAGAGACGGTGCGGATGTGCAGGGGCCCTACAGCCTCCAGCAGATCGAGCGGATGCATCAGATGGATCCCTTCCCCGCCGAGACGCCGATGAAATCGGACGATGCGGACACGTGGTCAACGCTTGACCGGTGGTTCCCCTCAGCCAAGCCCAAGGTGATTCCCAAAGAGCCCCACCCCACCCCGCTCACCGAAGCCCCTCGGAGCCGGGTGTTCCTCTGGCTCATCGTGGGAGTAGTGGTCTTGATGTCCCTCGCCTACTGGCTCACGCTCAAGTAAAGCCTCAGGACTCGGACAGGATCGACGGCAGGGATTCTGAGACAAACTGCATCAGGGCGTCCATGGACTGCACTTCTGCAAACGGATTGGTATCGACCACACCCAGCTCCTTGTCCGGCAGCAGCATGAAGTACGAGGCCATGCCCCAGCGGTGGTTCAAGTTGAACAAAATGGCATCCCGGTAGCTGATGAAATTGCTCATCAGGTAGTTCGGGGTGCTCACGCCTTTGGAGCCCTCGTACCAGTAAACATTGAGGCCCCAGGAGCGGATCCGTTTTCCCGGTGCAGGCTCATGATCGCGGAAGACGCGCATCATCGTCACCTTTTTGCTCTGCCCGTTGCCCAAAGTGAGAGGCAGTTCTTGGGAGCTGGCGATGATCCACCCCTGATTGGGGAGACAAATGTCTGGCTGGTGCAGACTTTTTTTTGCCTCGCCGCTCATCACGAGAGTGCCAAG
>JBGGMQ010000143.1:0-3962 GCA_041287975.1 Verrucomicrobium sp.
TGTTGAATTGCAATGGCGCAAACTGGACAATCACCAGTGGGTGGAGTTAACGGCGGTGCCGCAGTACAACTGGCGCAACCCGGCGGCAGCGAAGGTGCCGGTGAAGGCAGAGTTGGTAGAGTAGGCCTTTAAGCCAGTGCGCCAGTGGGCAGAGGTCAGTGCGTCAAGGTGGAGCGCGTCGTTTTTCCCTATGGGGCGTTTGGTGCCTTACGGAGGTGTTGGGCTTCGCTGATGGCCGATGCTTTTGGCCCGAAATGGTGTCAACAGGGACGAGTACCGGGAAGCGAGACGCTTCTGCCACACTGGGTGCTGGACTTCGCGGATGGCTTGTCGTGCTTGATCGTCGAATTCGCTCAACGGCGATGATGGGGGGACATCGCCGCTCCCTGGACTGCGCTACAACCTCGCACTTCCCTACTCCTTGGGGGTGCCCATGGGTTTGAGGTTGGAGGGGCCGCGGTTTTTCCTGGCTCCGATGAGGGAGGCCAGGACGCTGGTTTCCTCGCCCTGGGGGGCGTCGGTGGCGCGCTTGAGGTTGTCCTCCTGAGATTTGAGCTCGACTTGGGCGATTTCGGCATGGTGGCGTGCGGTGCTGCGCTCACGCTCGGCATCGACGATGTCGGACTTGAGTTCGGCGATCTTGCGCTCCATCTCGGTGATGCGGTCGCGGCGCTTTTCCTCTTCCACCTCGGCCAGCTCGAGCTTGCGCTGAAGGGTGGCGTAACGCTCCTCCTCACGACGAAGCTTGGACTCCAACTGGCGATCCTGCTCGCGAAGCATGGACTCGCCGGTGGCACCGCTCTTTGTACGAACTTCTTCGCGGGCACGTTCTTGACGAAGGAACTCGAGGCGTGTGGCCTCGCGCTGGACGCTTTCGCGCAAGCGATTGAGGCGGGCCTTGAGGGCCATCTCCTGCCCGGTGCCCGAGTGCATGGCTCCGGTGCCGGTATTGCCCACATTAGCGCGCTCTTCTGGAGAATCTGAATCCTCGCGATTGATGCCAAAGCGACCCTTGCGGGAAGAGGCTGCCCCTTCCCCAGCGCTGTCTTGGGTGCTTGCGTCATCCCCAGCTTCAGAGCCCTGGGGGCTCGGAGCACTGAGACCACGAAGGACGGCCTCACCCAGGCTGACACTGCGGGTGCTGCCTGGGTTGGCGGAAATGAGGTTCCGCAGATTGGATTTTTCGCTCTCGATTTCGCGCCAGAGTTCACGGGCAGCTTCGGAGTCCTCGGGCAGAGAGGCGAGGCGTGCGTAGCGAATGTCCATGCACTCTTTCCACTCGCGGAGCGGCGTGAGCTTCATCTCCAGGTCTGCCAGCTCGCGGCGTTTGCCATCGAGTTTGGCGAGGAGACCTTCGCGCTGCTCGTTGTGCTCCTTGTCCGCCTCGGCGGTAAGGCGGCGGATGGCCTCGAAACGTTCGCGCTCATTGCGCTCGCGTTCGGCCAGTTCATCCAGCACCTGGCGGAGATCCTTCTCACGACCGCGCAGGACTTCGAGACGGCCCTTGGTGCTTTCCTCATCCCCATGAAGCCCACCGACGATCTGCTCCAGACCGTCGCGCTTGCCCTGGAGTTCATTGATATGGGAGTCGAGCTCCGACTTCTGGGCTTCCGAATGCTGAAGACCGGCCTTGGTCTCGGCAAGCTTGGTGCCGGTGTCGGCGAGCTCGGTGCACTGGCGGTCCAACTCCTCACGCTGGGACATGACCTCGGCGAGCTTCTGGCTCTCCTTGGCAAGATCGGCACGCAAGGTCTCAAGCTGTTTGTCGAGCGCTTCGCGGTAGCTCTCCTGCTTGGCGCGAGCATCCTCCGCGAGGGAGGTGAAGTCCTCGTGCGTCTTTTGATCACGGGCAAGGCTGGAGCGCGATTCAGTGATCTCTATATGAAGGCCCTCAAGGCGCTGCTTGAGCTCGCCAATGCGGGAGTCGAGTTCCGTGGCTTCGCCCTGGCCTGCTTGCAGGCGCATCTGCACGGCGGAGAGATCTTCGTCGGCCTTTTTTTGGGATTCTCCCGTTTGGGTGAGTTGCTGTTTTGCTTCGAGGAGCCTCTCTTCGGTGCCCGTGAGGGCGGCAATGCGCTCGTCCAAGCTGGTGCGCTTTGCGTCGAGTTCTGAAAGCTCCTTTTCCTTCTGGCGGGCTTCGTCTTCGCGTTTCTCCACCAGAGCCTTGAGCGTGGCGGCACGGGCATCAGCGTCGTCGGACTGCTTGCGCAAGTGAGCCAGGCGGGAATCGATGGCCTCCTGCTCCTTCAGCAGGCTGAGGAGGTGCACGGACATCTGCTCCTTGTTGGAGGTCATGGCCTCCAGCTCGCGGAGGGCAGCCTCAGAGGCATTGTGCAGGCGCTGGATCTCAGCCTGCTTTTGATCATGCTGCAAGCCGAGGGCCTGGATGGCCGTGAGCCAGCCTGCGTGCTTCGACTCGGCATCATTGGCCGCGCCATGGAAGGCGAGTTCACGCTCCTTCAGGGATTCGATCTCTGTCTGGAGGCGGCTGTCCTCAAGTTCAAGCTCGGCAATCTTCTTGTTCCTGCCTTCGATGTCAGACTCCAAGCTCCGTTGAAGCGCCTCGGTATTACTGAAGTGCTCTTGTGCTGAGCGGACCTGATTCTCCGTGTCGGCCAGAGTACCGCGGACATTTTCCAACTCCACACCGGCGCTGACACCGGCATCAATCAACTGCTGGAGTTCCTGTTGGCGCTGGGCACAGGCGGCATCCAAATGCTCCAAGCCACGAACGAGTTCCTCATTCCGCGCGACGCCTAGATTGATGGCCTCGAGCGTCTCTGTAAGTTTGTGCTCGGCATCTGACAACTCTGCCTGGCGATGAGCGATGGACTGGAGGTACCAACCATCCTGGGCGGCGAGCTGGTTGATGCGCTCGTTCTTGGCGTGGACTTCCTCGGCGGCGACTTTGAGATTCTGATGGGTGGCATCGTGCTGCTCCGCCAAGGACTGGAGGGCAACGACGAGCTCACCGTAGCGACTTTCCCCCTCAGCAAGGGCCGCGGAGACATGGGAGAGACGCTGCTCGTCCGCATGCAACTGGGCAACGGACTGCGAGCGGCGCTGAAGCTCCTCTGCGGCGCGCTGGAGATCCGCCTCGCGGGCCTCGCGCTGCTCTCCGAGGGCATTGAGCGTGACGACCAGTTCGTTATGCCGGACCTCGGCAGCCTGCAGGACAGTCGTGATGGGAGCCAGACGCTGCTGCTCTGCGGTGAGCTGAGTGAGGTGGGCGTGACGCGCCTGGGTCTCCCGATCGATGGCGTGAAGCTCCTCCTGACGGGCGGCAATTTGATTCTTTAGTCCGTCCAACTCTGCCACGGACCGCTTGATCTCATTCATCATGCGTTCCATCTCGGCCTGAGTGGAGTGCTTCCGGTCGGTCAATGCCCGGAGGGACTGCATGAGGTTGCTCTGCTTGCCTTCCAGGTCTTTGACGAGTTGCGACACCTGGGCACGTTGGGCATCCATTGAAGATTGAGAATTGAAGGTTGGCGTCGCTGTGGAGGGTGTATCCACGGTAGAAGCAGCCTCTTTACCAGCATCCGTCGGTGCCATGGCAACGGCAGAAACTTCTGCAACGGGGAGTACGGGAGGCTGTGGCGGTGCTGGCACTTCCGGTGAAGGAGGAGCAAGGGCTGGCGCAGATGAAAGGGCATCTGAGGGACTCTCAGAAGGCGAGGGACTCTCCGTTGGGAGGGCTGGCGGGGAGGATGATCCTGATTCTGCCAACAAAGGCACTGAGGAGGTCTCGGCCTCGGCCTTAACGGGAACAAGTGCGGGTACCACATCTGGCCCGGGCGCTGAAGCCACGGGGGTCACTGAGACGCTCTGCTCGGGCTCTGGCTTGGGGTCAGCGGCAGAAGATTCCGGTGCAGGGGTCACCTTGTCGGCCACAGGAGCGGTCTCTTCACTTGTCGATTTGTCTTTGTCTTTTGTCTCGGCGACAGGCGTCTCGGGCTCAG
>JBGGMQ010000144.1:0-5814 GCA_041287975.1 Verrucomicrobium sp.
CTTCACATCAATGAGGTCTTTTACCGCCACTTTGAGGTGGTCGCTGCCTTGGGGGGGCGGTGTGTAGGTGATAAAAGCGCGGTCGCCCTTGAGCTTTTTGACAGGGTGAACGCAGCTCCCGAGCATTCCTGCACTCAGGAAGACACCTGTAGCCAAGGTCACGCTGGACACGGTAACTCTCTGAAGCAAAAGGCCAGCACCGAGGTTCATCATGGGGCCCAATCAATCCCCGATACCGTTGAACGTCAACAAGCCTTGTTGGATCTCTGGACACGCCACTCCGACGCTTGCGAGTGGGCGTGAGACGAGGTTCGAGGTGTTTGCAATTCAATCCCCTACCCCGAGCCGGGGCGAATGCCTGAGAGACGCCGGGAAGATGGGGACCGATGCCCTCATGTATGAAAGCAAAGATTTTCAACTCTACATTTGTTGCTCTGGCCCTTGCCTGCAGCGCGGTAGTTGCGCAGTCGACTGGCACTGCGGCTCCCGCTGTCCCGTCTGGAGGAACGCGCCCCGCCACACCGCCCCCGGGCACTGCGGCCTCTGGTAGCACCAGCAGTTCCAGCGCGGCCTCTTCAGCCTCCCTTGAAGGAGCAGGCGTCGTAATCACAAACGGCTCGACTTACTTCGTCCGCAACGGACAGGCCACCTCGCTGACCTCCAATCCCGCTCCCAAAGGGCACATGACGCTGCTTGATGGCACGACAGCACCGATCCCTGACGGAATCTCCGGCATTGAGAGCGGAGCCAGCAGCAATCTGACCTCTAGCCCTACGGGAGGAGCCCGCCCGTCGGGGGCACCCTCTGGAACACCAAAGTCCGACCAGGCGGGCGTGGCCGTGAAAGACGGAGTGACTTATGTGATCGCCAACGGCAGGGCGAAGCCCGCGGATAGCACGGTGCCTGTGGGATACATGACGGGGCTTGATGGCTCGGCGGTGCGGATTCCCGCGAGTGTCACTGGCTTACCCGCACCCTTGCCTGCATCCGCACTGACATCTCCGGCCCCTGCGCCTTCTGCATCCAGCACCAGTAAAACTCACATTGAGTCGAGCACCAATCCTGTGGTGCCCAGTGTGAATCCCCGTCCGAGTGCAGGGGATTCACGGGAGAGGGAGCGTGATAGTGCCGTTCCAGTTCCAGCGACGGGAAACAGCGGCGCGAGCCGCTCCGGGACGCGGTAACTCGTCGTCCACAGCAACATGTTGTCCAAAAAGTTAATACCCAAAACCGCAGCAAGACCGTCCGATTGCCAGAAGACTGGCTCGGGCGGTTTTACATCTTTGGAGACAAAGATATGAGGACGGGTATTGAAGAGACTTCCCCCCTGACGGCATCCGTTGAAGGCTGGCGGAGTGAATGATGTGATTTGGACGTCGGTAGAATGATGGAGATCCGAAGGCTGCGGTTGACGACGTGGGGTGATACTGGCCTAGAAGCGAGCCGCTTCTTCTACACTGGGTGCTGGGAGGGGCGGAAACTCTAGGAGTGGTTTGCAGAGGTTCTATGAAGTAATGCACTGGTTTCTGGGAGTCCGCTGGGGGATCCGGGTACGATACCCTGTTGGACGGTCAACCAGGAGGGAGTTTGCCTTTATGATCTCTGATGATGAACTGGCTGAGTTTGAGAGGGCGCTGGGCCGCTGCGAAGGGTATGCGGAGCTGGGGATGATCGATGCAGCCGAGGAGGAACTGCAGAGAGTGCCCGTAGAGTTAAAGGAGACGCTGCCGTACTTCGTCATGAGTATGAAGTTCTTCATCCGAATGGGATGGTGGGACAATGCTGCTCAAGTGGGGCTGCGCATCCTTGAGAAATGGCCGGGGCAATGTGACGTGCGACAGTTAACACTGCACTGCGTGGCGCAGTCTGGCAGTCGCATCCGATTTTCTGATCCAGGCAACCCGGGCAGTGATTTTCTCTCGCGGTGGCGTCGCCGGGGATGATCGAATTTTTATTTCATTGACTGCACCTGATCGAACAGCACCCATCAGCCGCTGCTTCGCATTGTCGAATGAACCGGATCTTCCTCCTCTCTCCCGCCCATAGTGGTGGCCAGCGTGCGGGATGGCTGACCCGTCCCGGAGCCAGCTTCGAACTCGCCAGGAGACTCCAGATACACGATGCGACGCTGGGAGAGGTCTTCGCCTTTTGCAGCGGATTGTATTTCCGTGGAAAGCTGGCCTATGCGCAGCACTTCTGTCAACCTCCGCCAGGGGTAAAGGGCGTTTACATCATCACTTCCAGCCGGGGACTTGTGCCTGAGCACGAGGAAATCGGGTTGAAGGAGATGGAGGAGTTCTCCCGGGTCGCAGTGGATGTGACCGTGCCGGCATTCCAAGAACCGTTGCGGAGATCCGTGCGAGAACTTGTGAGTGCTGTTGCAGGAGCAAAAGGAAAGAAGAAAGGGCCGAAAGCGCTTCCGCCTTGTGAGTTCGTTCTGCTGGGGAGCATCGCGACTGGCAAGTATGTGGACGCGCTGCTGCCGCTGCTGGGAGACACTCTGAAGTTTCCCGCAGAATTTGTTGGGCGGGGAGACTTGAGCCGGGGTGGCCTCATGCTTAAATGCGTGCGGGAAAATGCGGAACTCCAGTATGCTCTGCTCCGTGAGGCGAAGCGCCAGGGACACCGTGCAAAGCGGATCGGAGACATGCCCCAGTCATCCACCCCAACTCCGAAACAATAAGACTTGCGACTGAGTCGCAAATCAAATAATCATGAGTATTGCCTTTGCCCATGAGTGAACCGAGTCCCACCCCCTTGATCGAGCAAGCCCTGCCCGATTACGGAAAGGTGCTGACCTATTTTCAACATCAGGTGGGGAGCAAGGCAGATGCGGAGGATCTCACGCAAGAGACCTACAGCCGTCTTGTGGGATGGCTGCCAAAGGTGGTGGTGCAACATCCTCGCGGACTTCTCTTTCGCATCGCGCGCAATCTGCTGGTGGACCGCTCACGCGCCCAGGCCCGAAGCCGGGATTGCTGCGAGCCACTCACGGATGAAAGGCTGGAGGGCACCCCCAGCGGCACTGCGACTCCGCTTCAGCAACTCACCGCGCGAGACGACCTGAGGAAGGTACAAGGGGCGATAGCTGAGCTGCCTGAGAGATGCAGGGAGGTTTTCATTCTCAATCGCTTTGGCGGATTCTCCTATTCTGAGATCGCCACACGATTGGATATTTCTACGAGCACGGTGGAGAAGCACATGATACGAGCACTGGCAGCATGCCGGGATGTGCTGGCCCCGACAATCGGGGAGTGATGGACAATCTTTGCTCGTTTTTGGAAAAAGTGTGGAGGTCATGGCCCTGCTTTGCGTCTAGTCTATTGAACCCTACGCATGGAACCCGGCCAACCGCTCTCCCCTACCCCCTGCTCAACCTCCGAGACTGGGCCTGGTGCTGGTGAAGCAGAAAAAGCAGCGGTTTACTGGCTGTCGCGCAAGCTCAATACCGCGGAGTGGACGGCTGAAGATGAACGAAGTCTGCAGCGCTGGTTTTTGAACCATTCAGAGAATCAGGAGGCCTACCTTACCGCTCAAGAGGCATTGGCAGTTATGAGTCAGCCAGGGGCTTTCGATTCCGATGAAATCGCCCGGGTGCTGGCCCGCCCCTCTGCGGCGAGTCGAAATGTGCGACGCCGTGTGGTGGCACTTGCGGCTGCAGCGGCCGTGACCGTTTCCCTAGGGCTCGGCTGGCTGATGTGGCGCGAACGCGGCTATATAACAGGGAGTGACTACGCGACCGTGGTGGGAGAAACGCGCCAAGTGACGCTGCCTGACGGGACTCTGGCACATCTTGATGCCGTCAGTACGCTGACGTATGAGTCCAGCAATGGCCAGCGGATCGTCCGGCTTGAAAAAGGCGCGGCGGTCTTTGAGGTGGCGAAAGACCCCAGGCGGAGTTTCCAAGTGCAAGCGGATGGATGGGTGATCCGCGACATCGGCACCACATTTCAAGTGAGGCTGGGCGCTGGACCAGAAGCTGAAGGCAGCGCGAGCGCCGTGCTGGAAGTCGGCGTGGAAGAGGGGGAAGTGGAACTGCGATCCCATATGGCGGGCACGACGGGGCCCGTCCGACTGACTGCGGGCGAGGAGACAACAATCTTCACTCAGAGCGGCGGTGACCCCATCGTGAGAAAGAGCCGTGTTGACGGCAGATTTGCCCTGTGGCGGGAGGGCCGCCTGAGTTATCGGGAGGAACCGCTGTCACGCGTGCTGGCGGATCTGCAACGCTATCACAAGGGCCGGATTGTGCTGGCGAGTGCAGAGTTGGGGGAATTGACCGTGACAGGATCGCTTTCTACGAAGGACGTGAGCCAGGCCTTTGAAGCGCTTTCCCAAATTTTGCCGGTTCAGGTGACGGTGGCGGCGGGAGGTGATGTGCGCGTAGAGAGGAGGTAGGGGGCGATGAGCATCATCTTTGATTGCCTGTCGCGGTCATCGGCGACAGGGACGTCGCCGCTCCTTGGAGTTCACAGGGCTTTTGCCGCTTCAGAACTTGAGGGTGAGGCTGGCCTGGATTTGCAGGAGGGGGTCGGGATAGATGAGGGCTCCCTGCCCTTGGTAGATACGCTCGCTGGTGAGGTTCTTGAAGTTGACCTGGGCAGACCAGTTTTCCCGTTTGTAAAAGAGGGCGGCATCCCAGCGGCAGTACGATGGCAGGATGACGGGATCCACGGTGAGGCTGGCTGAGCGTGTACTGGCGAAGTAGAGCCCCGTGCCCAGGCCGAAGCCTTTTAGCGGGCCGGACTGCCACTCGTAGCTGGCCCAGAGTCCGGCCTGATGCCGGGGCACCATGGGAAGAGCCGTGCCGCTTGTGATCTCTGAATCCCGGCTGACGAAGGCATCCGTGCAGGCATAGTTCAACGCCACGTTCCACCCGGGGACCGGTGAGCCAGCCAGCTCGAACTCCATGCCACGGCTTTTCTGCCCGCCAGTGGCGATCACGAACTCGGGCCGAAAGGGATCCGCAGCGAGGACGTTCTCTTTGGTGATTTCATAGACCGCCAGGGTGGCGGCAAGCTTGTCCTTAAGGAGATCCAGCTTGATGCCACCTTCCAGCTGCTCCCCTTCCTCAGGCTTGAAGGACTCCCCCCCAGCGGCAATGCCGAAGTTGGGGGTGAAGGAACGGGACCAGCCTGCGAACAGGGAAACCGGGGCCCAAGGCTGGTAAACAAGCCCCAACCGGGGGCTCAAAGCATCGACTGTATGATGGACACCTGAGAGTGTCTCCTCCGTTTTCACCGTGTCATGGCGGAGGCCTGCAAGCAGCTTCCATTGAGCACTGAGCGTGACTTGGTCTTGCAAATAGAAACCCAGCGAGTCTGCACCGTAGCCGTCCAAATCATCATAAGGAGCCCGTGGGAGAGGCGCATCGTAAACGGGTGCAAAGAAATCAATCGAAGCCATTTCCTGAAACCCAATCTCGTATTCAAACTCATAACGCCCCAGCTCCACACCGACCAGAATCTGATGTTCCATCTGCCCCGTGCGGAAACTGCCGGAGACTTCGTTTTGCAAGGTGTAATTGGCCGAATTCTCATGGCGTGCGGTGGCTTGGCGCAGCACGGTACGACCGTCCGCAGCAACTTCATAAGGCTGGGCGAACTGGCTGAGTTGCTCACTGAAGATGCTGCCCAGGGCGCTGCGCAGCTGCCAGACGTCATTGAACTTGTGGGTCAACTCATAGGCCACCCGCCATGCGTTGGTCCTGGCGAAATTCTCCGGCTCCCCCAGGAACCTGCTTCCAGGGACCTGGAGGGCCTGCGGTACGGCCAGCAAACCGCGATCAAACACATAGTCATAGCGGTGATACTC
>JBGGMQ010000145.1:0-3216 GCA_041287975.1 Verrucomicrobium sp.
CATGGGCGCGCTCGTGCTCGTCCTGATACTCGGTTAAGCCGATGGGGCTCGTGATTCCGTGGTTATGTCCCTTCTCTTGGTGGTCATGATTGTCATGGGAGTGACCGTGGCTGTGGGCGTGTCCATTTCCATGGTCGTGTGAATGTTCGGTAAATGACGTGACGTAAAGATGGCTGTGGCCGTTGTGCTCCACTATGCACTCCACCTTAAATTCATGGGGCTCGGGAATCTCGTCTATGGATTCCAGATAATCGCCTTTCGGCGTGAGATTAAAAGTCTGGAGCGCTCCGTCGGGGCGAATCGTTCGAAGTCTTACGCCTTCCTTTGCAGGATTCCTGGGGCCACGCTTTTCGTCATATGCGTACAAGCGAAAGCGAGGCGGCGCCCCTTCTTCAAAGACGCTGATTTCAAGCAACTCATGGCCAGTGGCAATCCAATTGCCGCCATGCGGGCCGCGCTCATTATGAGAGTGCGCCGCTGCCGCCTTCACATCCTGCCGAGTCCGAATAAGCATCCAGATGGATAGACCCACGATAACAAATCCTGAGGCGAATTGGAGATAAGGTTCAATCGCCTCCACCTCCATCTTGCCTGCAAAGTGGAGGCCGATGGCGGCAAGAATCCAAATGATGGCAGTGTGCGAAACAGTGGCCGCTACGCCCAAAAGGACCGCCTGCATCACGGTGCCCCGGACGGCGATGATGAACGCGGCCATCATCGTTTTGCTGTGGCCCGGCTCCAGCCCGTGCAGTGCGCCCAATACAATAGCGGTGGGGATGAAGAACCAGCCTGAACCTTGCGAAAGCAGCTCGCTGAATGATTGCATGAATATAGGGGTAGCCCCCATACCCTATGCTGTCAAAGCAGAAAAATCAGGCGCGACTTGAGCTGTGGCATCTCGTATACTTTTGCCAGATGAAACACGTTCACTCCGAAACCGAAAAGGCCGCTCTCGTCAGCCGCATCCGAAAAATCGGCGGGCAACTTCGCGCGATTGAACGAATGATTACAGAAGATGAAGGTTGCTCGGAAATTCTGATGCAGGTGCTTTCCGCCAGACAAGGGCTCAAATCATTTGGCCAGAAGGTAATACGCGAGCACATTCACACCTGCATTGAGCATGCGGAAACACCCAAAGAATCCGAGGAGAACCTTAAGGAGCTAATGAAGGTGCTGGACCGCTACGTGTCTTGAGTGAAGTGTCGGGCGACGATTCCTCACGTATCAGTCGCGCTGCTCTTTGGCGCCGAGAAGGCACACGAAGCCGGCGAACAGCAGAACCATAACGGATGCGATGGCGACCCGCGGACTGTCTGTTGCCGACCACAGCGCGGCGAGCAGGAGTGGAGATCCGGCTTTCGCAAGGACTGCCGGAGCGGCAAGTAATCCATTGAGCTCGGCATAGCGCTCCCTTCCAAAAAGCTCGGCGACCGCGGTACCTTTGACGATCGTCATCAGTCCGTTGCCCGTTCCGTAGAGCATTGCAAAGAGAAATAGCGCTGTTACGGAGGGCGGGTGTATCAGCAGGAAACCAGCTGCTAAAATGAGGGAAGCCATTGCCCATGCGCCCACCTGAAGCGCTGAAAAGTGTTCTCCATAGAATGCCAAAACAAGGCGCCCCGTAATCTGCATCGGCCCGATGAGCGCGATGGCAAACATGAGCGTGGATGGATCGAAGGCGAGACTCTTATTCATCGGGATCAGAAGGAAAGTCAGCCCGGAGAATGCTGCCGCGTGAGTGGAAAACCAGAATGCCAGGCAGATGAACCTGCGGTCTGTCAGCTCTTGGCGAAGTCCTGCCAGCCAGTTCTTAAGACGGAGGCGCAGCGGAATCTGCAATGAAACTGTTTGTAGGCCTTCGACAATCAGCCCCCGTGGCATTCCGAAATAGTGGAGCGGCACTCCGATGAAGAGCTGAATGATTCCCAGGGTTATCAACGCGCTCCGCCAATCCCATAGTTTTACGAGATATGCGGTGGCAGGAATGAAAACGGAGCTCGCCAGACCCGCAACGAGGGTGATGAGAATAATTCCCCGCTTGTAATGGGAATGGAACGCCACGGTTATGACAGCGAATGCCGGCTCATAAAGAAGGGCGGCCATCGCTGCCCCAAGAGTGATCCAGGAGGCCACATAAACGACGGGATTAACCCAGCCTCCCATGAGGATAAGCGACAGCCCACCGACCAGGGAGCCCAGCGTCATCACGCTGTGCCCACCATTACGCTGGATCCAACTGCCCACCGGAGCTGCGCCAATACCCCAGACCAGCAGTCCCAGTGATAAGCCGGCATTGATAAACTGCTTCGACCAACCGGTGCTGGTTTCCATGGGACCCGCTATCACCGAGAAGCCGTAAAAGAGCGTTCCCCAGGCCACGATCTGGCCTATCGCGATTCGCCAGGCCAACCCCCATGGAAGGTCTTTAGGATGCTGCGACGGGTGTAGGGGACTCTTTGTCATGTTATTAAGTGCAGATTAACCTGTTCGTGTTAAAAGGAGCTATCCATTGAGTTCTCCATGGAAAATAGTTGAACTTCGCTATGGTTGAACAATCAACCCTCGGATTATACATTGAGCCGCAGCCTGTTAATGGCGCAATGCTTCACTGAGTAAGTAAATCCCGTATCCTGTAACCATGACGGCAGCAAGCCCATCAAGCATCGGTGCTGAAAATTTCAGAAAAATGCCACTTTTCCCCATCAGAAGTGCCACAAGCAAAACAACGGAAACTCCAATCCCAACTCCTGCCGTTGCTGAGGGGAAACCCTGCTTAAGGGCGATAGCCAGCCAAACTACCAGCACCTCCAGTCCTTCGGCTACCACCGCCCAGGCGGCAATCCCTATGCCCGGCCAATGCAAGCCCGTCTTCTGAGCAATACAAGGAACACAATGCTCTTGCTCAGGAATGGCATTATCCAGTGCTCTCAACCCCGTAACAAACTCATAGAACAGGTATGCGCCAAAACCGAGTAGCAGTATTGAGGATACCCAGTCAAGCAGGTGTAAGGGAATCGAGCGCAGCGAAGCGCCCAAAACAGCGGCCACCAGTCCTATGCAAAAAGCACCTAGAACAGACCCCACAACTGCACTCCTCCAGCCGCTCCTATACACCACCGAGGCAAACACAGTGGAAGCGATAAAAAACTCTGTAAAAGTCACCTGAAAAGTGGCACATGCTCCTGCCCATGAAAATTCCATGTGTAAATTAAGATT
>JBGGMQ010000146.1:0-8609 GCA_041287975.1 Verrucomicrobium sp.
CTGAGGACAATGTGCTCAAGGAAATCGTGACAGACGACAATCTGTCTGACGAGCAGCAAGACAACTTCGCCGACAAGATGAGGGACCTGAATCAGAAGTGGGGAGTCGACTGGGGTGCTGACGCCTCCACTCCCACAGAAGAGAGCAAAATCGTCACGCGCATGGCGCAATCTGGGATGATGATCTGAGCCGCCCGCCTCAACAACCGCCTGAACTCCCTAGTCCTCATGTCTGACACGGAACTTCCCATGGAACCTGAAAACGATGCGCCCACCTGGGAGCAACTGTCTGAGATCTCCACCCTCAGAGAACGCACGGCAGCACTGATCGAATGCATGGATCTGCTGCTGGAAAGAGGGGAAGCAGCTGACAACCGACTGACGGCTCACTACGAAGAGACAGGCTTCCGGCCTGGTTTAGGGAGCAGAGTTTTACTGGGCAACACCATACCGCCTGAAGACCGCTTCGTCTTCAGCCGACTGCTCCTGGAATACGAGAACATGGAGCAAACCATTCGAAACCTCAGCGAACGCTCGGCTGAGAGTTCACCCGTCGCTGCCAGCACGCGAGCCGTGGGCAGCCGGTACCGCATCTAACAAAAGATCTGATTTCCCACTTCCACCACTTCAGCAACTCACCCCCAATTTCGCCCCCCTTTTAAAGCCATGGCCTACGATCTCCTCTCCTACTACAACTCCACGATTGATGCATTTTACAAGAATGCTGTTGGTTCGGGAGACGCCGATGCAGAGATCGAGGCCATCACCCGGTTTCGCGCCGATTTGGTCTCGAAGTCTGCCATCTTCATTTCACTGGGTTTGGCGGATCCTGTGGAGATGCTGGAGCAGATTGATGCCCGTATCGCGGCCTTCGAAATGACCATTGTTCCGGAGGCAATCGCTTCCCCGGATCCCAACAAGCCCTATGACCGCACTTCCTTGAGGCGGGAGTTTCTCGAGGAGGTTTACAGCGTCTACCTTTACGCGGAACGCGCCGTCAAGAATACGGAAACCGACACCACGAAACCCGCGATTTGGGCAGTCAATAACGATTACGCAAACGCGACTCTGTATGCGGACCAGCCTCTTGATGATTTTGATGGCACCACCCTTGCAATCGCTCAAGGCGATTGGGGGGGGATCAACAACCCTTACAATGGCTATTACGACGTCCAGAAGATCTTCACCTTCTACAACTCGTTGATTGAAGCCACGTTCAGCGCGGGCGACAGCTTCAAGACGCAGATTGATCCTGGGACTAACGCCACTGCAAACGTCTGGGTGGTGACTGCCATTGCGCCCTTCATCATCGGCGAAAAGCTCTACGATCACATCACCTCCATCAGGACGGGCACGGATCCCGTCACCAAAGAGCCCACTTACAAGACCTATCTGGTGGAGTCGGGAGTGAACCTGTCCACGGTGAGCAAAATTCCGGTGCCGGCCACGGGCACGCCGGTAACCTTCCAACTCTCGTTTCAGCAGGGGGTCGTATTCGGTGGTGCAGATGGGACCGACAACGCCACACTGGTGGAGGTGACCATGGACGATGACGGTGTCATCACGCCGTTGTCTCCTGCGGTAACTCTTGCCATTGCGAACATCCGGGCGTTGTCACCGATGGAGTACATTTACTACTGGAACGAAGCGCGCATTCAGATTCTGAAGGCCCAACTGGCGTTCAAGCAGGCGATTGTGAAAGAAGCCCAGGAAGACCTCCGCCAGGCCAACATTGCCCTGGCTCAGCTCGAAAACGTAGCCAACATCCGCTCTCAGGATGACAAGGGCAACATCGTCAGTGACAACAGCAAGGAAACGATAATCATGAACCTCTTCAATGCCCAGGCCAGCACCGCGGGCAGTTCGATCTTTGACCGCACCACGAACAACACTGCCCAAGGTGATGTCGCAAACAGCCACAAATGGGGATCATGGCAGACCAACCGGGCGAATCTCAAGAATTACATTGACCGCAAGTCCGCCCAGTCCCAGGACCTGATGCTGGACTACCAGCAAGTGTTGAACCGCTACAACAGCTCTCTGGAAGTGCTGAGCAAGCTTCAGGAAAAGCTGGATGCGCTGATGAAGTCCCAGCTTCGTAACTTGTAGCCCTCCCAAATTGTAGCATTGTAGAAAAAAGCCGTAACCCGTCAAAAGGCAAAAGCCAGAGTACTTACGCCATCTCAAGCACCTCAAATTCCATGACTGAAACAGACAATCCTCCCCGTGCCTTCGCGCTGCCATTCGACTCCCCTGACGAATGGGCTGAACTGTTTGAGAACTTCGGCAAGAATGGCCGCACGATGCAGGACTTCACGAACCTGTCTCCAGAGAGCATGGAGGTGTTTTACATGGTGGCGTTCAACCAGTACAACGCCGGCCACTACGAGGAGTCCTCCAAAATTTTCCAGCTGCTCGCCTCGCTCAACCATTTTGACAAAAGGTTCTGGATGGGGCTGGGCTCCAGCCGGTCCATGGAAGGGAAGCACGAGGACGCCATCAAGGCCTTCGGCTACCTTTATTTCCTCGACATGAAGGACCCCGCCCCCACTTTCCATTGCGCCCGCTCCCTGATGGCGCTGGGAAAAGTGCCCGAAGCGGAGGCTGGACTGCGCGCCACCATCGCCACGGCGGAAGGCAAGCCAGAGCATGCGGACCTGAAAGCCCAGGCCGAAACCATGCTTGAGCTTCTGCAGCAAGGTCAAAAAGAGATCACCGCCGCCATTTCACAGCCATGAGCACCATCTCCTCCAACCCGAGCATGCCGATGCTCACCCCCGAGGTCATTCTCGGCGGGACCTCCCTGAATGACATCAGGGAAACGGCCAGGGAATCCCTCCAGAAAGCTCTCCAGCTGCTGGGCACGGTGATCGCCGGGACCAATACCGAACCCGGCGGAGATGCACCCGCGCTTTCGGAGCCCAAGAGCACCCTGATGAGCAAGGTCACGGACATGACCCTCAAGATTGCCTTGCTGCAACAGGCACTGGATGAGCTGACCCAGCAGGTGTCGAAGTCGACGATCGAAGGGCGCATGAAGGAGGCTGACCAGGCGCACAAGGAGCAGATCGACAACCTCGAGAAGCAGATGAAGGAGATGCAGGAGGCGATGGCCAAAAACCAGGAGGCCAACAAGAAGGGCGGCATCTTCTCGGCCATCACCCACTTTTTCATGGCCATTGTGGATTTTGTGTCGGCAGCGATCAGCATTCTCGGCGCGATCGCCAATGCAGCCATTGGCAACGGTGTGGGGGTGGTGGGGTTGATTGCCGCAGCGGGTGCCCAGATCTGTTCAGGGGTGTGCAACATGGTCATGGGAGCGGATGCAGTGCATCAGGCCATTCACGGCGAAGGATTCCTCAGTGACACCGCCAAGGAAGCACTCAATGGCGTCATGATTGGTTGTGCCGTGGTCGCCGGTATTGGTGGTCTGATGGGTGGCATTGGTGCCCTGACGATGGGCCTTAAAGAAGGTGCCAAAGCGGCTGGAAAAGAGCTCGTGAAAGCAGGCCTCGCGGAGGGGGCGGAGCAGACGGCCAAAGCAGCCAGTATGATCGCAAAATCGGCGCTGAGTGCGACTGTGAAACAGATGATGAATCCGGTGGGCAAACAACTGACGACAGAAGTTGCCAAAGAGCTGGCTGAGGCGGCATCCAAGGAATTGATGAAATCTCTGGCCAAAGAAGGCATCGAGGGGGTCAGCAAAGAGGTTGCGGAAGAAGTGATGAAGAGTGTCATCATGTCCCTCAAAAAGATCATCGAACCGATGGCTACAACGGCCCTGCGCATGGCAGTGAATGCGGGCATCGCCGGGGGAGCAGTAAAGATTGCGGAAAACAGTCTGAACCTTGAGGTGCTCAAATTGAAAGCCGCCGCGGCTGACGCGTTGCACGAGGCGGAGCTCGCTGAAGCAGCGGCCAAGGCCATGGAGGCAATGATCACCACACTCCGGAAAATGATCGAAGACCTCCAGGGTCAGCTCGAAGAGATGATGAACTCCGCCATGGAGTCCATGAACATCCTTTTCCAGTGCATTGACGACAGTGCCCAAACCATGACTCAACTCCACCAGGCTCAGGCCGCCTGATCAACCGCGCGTGCCGTCATGTTTCCGGGGGTTCGGCGCCCCCGGCAACCTTTCACTTCTACCCTCTATGAACGTCTCCCTTACCTCTTCTACCACACAGGCCACTGGCCTCTATACACCCCAGCTGGAAATCAAGGACAAAGATACAGCAAAGCTGGGTGACGAAACTCTCAAAGTCAGCTACACGGTTGGCAAGGAAGGAGTGGGAGGCGGGTCCTACAAGATCGAACTCGAACTTCCCATCAAGGGGGGCGAAGTTTCCCTGACGGAGCTGGAGCAGGCCTGCAAGGACCTGGGCATGTCCCCTCTCGAAATGATGGCAGTGATGGATGGTGCCAAAAAAGCCATCAACACGGCGGGCTCCATCGCCACCATGATTGCCGAGATGGGAGTCGAAGGCACGAAAGCCAATCTCGAAGCGGTGGTCGCCCTCCTGGACAACACCGCCAGCACTTTGGCAGCCATGGAGAAAAAGCTGTTCGACGTCATCGAAGGGGGTGCCTACCCGGACTACACTTCCTTCCTCAAGTTGATGCTTAAGAGCGCGCAAGAGCTTCGTGAGTTCGCCTCCGAAGCCAAGATGGCGTGCCTCAACGGGCAATACGACGTGATGATGGATCAGGTCGCAAACATGAAGTCCGCCGCGGACAAGAACTTTGAGGCGGCCAAAAAGGAAATTGAAGCTGCAAAAACGGAGGCCATTTTTGGCATCATCGGCGGTTGCCTGAGCATGATCGGAGCTATGGCTGGCGCGCGGGGGAATCAGGCTGCGTTGCAAGCGGGAACCGCCCTCAGCACGATCATGAGTGCCTCCGGCACCATCCATGTCTCTGGGGAGAAGCTTCAGGCTGCGGAGCTCAAAAAGGATGCCGAGTACCTTGAGGCAGCGAACAAAGCGCTCGACGCCCTCCTCAAACAAATGGACGCCAACGTGTCCATCGCTGATGAGTTGAAGGAAATCGCCAAGACGCTGCAGGACATGGTGCTGAACCTGTACAAGGACTTCATCTCCGCCCACACCCAGGTGATGCAGCACGCGAACATCTAAGCTGTTCAGTGATCTGGCGTTTGATCGTGGTTTTCTCGTACTTGCATCCGCATCTGCATCTGTCTCATGAACATCAATGCTGACATCCGCGCGGCGGTCCCGATGTCCTCCAAACAGGGGGCAGCCGAGACCGTTGCGGAAAGTGTGCGTCAGGAAGGCCTTTTTCGAGGTCAGGATGTAGTGGTGCAGGATGCGGCCTCCTCCCTGGCCAACGCGGCGGAAGAGATGAGCTTCGTCGCGGCGGAAAAGGTGGAGAAAAAGCTCTCTGAGCGCAAGGCGGGCTCCAAGGAGTCCCTGAAGCTCACCACCACTGAACTGGCGGACAAGTACATCAACATGATGAGCCAGTCCGGCTCATCGCACAAGCTGCACGAGTTCCTGGAGACTCTGAAGAAGAAGGGCGGCAAGGCCACGGAGGAAGACATCCGGCAGATGGCCAAGGAGCAGTTCAGCGATGTCAGCGAGCAGTATGCGGCACTGGCCTTTGCTGAAGAGGCTCTGGAGGGCGAAGTAGGCCACGAGGAGTTGAAGGCAAAGATCGGCAATGTGAAGGCGGCCCTCATGAAAGAGGCTGGCCCTGCCATCCGCGCCGGGCTGAATATTGCCGCGGACGTCATGTCCTATGCCAAGCAGGGGCTCGAACAAGTGGAGCGGCTGCGAGACCTGTACCGCTACGCCGTGCTCGGTCGAGAAACGGCCTCTGACATGTACCAGTCCATCATGCAGCGCTACGGTGAAAAGCGGTTCCCCCAAGCGTTGGACTTTTTGATTCGTGCCGCTGGCAGTGACCTTGACTCCCATGGCATGGGCCCCTCCATGGAACGCGCCCACCTGGAGACGGCGGTGAACAACGTCAGTCACGTGCAGTACCTTGGTAATCTTTTCCGCACTCTGACGGATCTCTTGGAAAGAGTTCGTCCCCCCACACCTAAGCCGATGGTAACTGCTCGTACCCCAATACCTGAGAAGCCAGTGGTAACTGCTCGCACCCCCACACCTGAGAAGCCAGTGGAAACTGTCCGCACCCCAACGCCTGAAAAGCGGGTGGAAACTGTTCGTACCCCCACGCCTGAGAAGTCGGTGGAAACTGTCCGCACTCCAACGCCTGAAAAGCGGGTGGAAACTGTTCACATCCCCACGCCTAAGTATTCTGGCAATGCCCGATGAAGCCTACACGGCGCATGATCTGATGCGGGAACTTCTGGAAATGACAACCCAACGCTGGGTCGATCCGGCACGGTTCAGTCAAATCGCCACGCGAGTGGGGTTGAAGGCTCCGTCGATGCGGATCTTTTTCGTCACTCAGTTGCGGGAGAAAGTACGCCAGATTCCCTTGAAACTCTTCCCATCCGCAGATATCCGGGAGAAGATGCTCGACGCGATGCAGCAAGCGCTGGATACGGAAATCGCGAAGGAGGAAGCCTCTTAAGTAATCATGACGCCGATAGATCATACCATTGCAGAGTTTGGCCAGAGCATGGGCATGTCCCACCTTCAGCCAAACGATGCTGGTGCCGTGGTGCTGGACATCTCGGGGATCGGCACACTGGCCATCGAGCTGGTGGGAGACCGCCAGGAGTCTGTGGCGGTGAGCTTGTCCCGCAAAATCGAGCCCCCGAGTGCCGCTGCCTGCCAGATGGCTCTGGAGATGACGCACTACCGCCAGCCGGGCTCCTGGCCGGTGCGGGCCGCGCTCGCGGGTGGCCGGAGTGTGCTGGTCTTTGCCGCACAGATGGACACCTATGAGTTCAGCATTCCAGCTCTGCACGAGGCGATCGGGCAGCTGGAAACTTTGCAGGATGCATTGGCATCAGTGGTGCGGCCCGCCTGAAAGTAGAACGCTGCTGCCGTTGAACCCCCTCCGACCTGCCCCCCTCTCCTGATGGCCCGCCTCGTTCCCGAATCCTTCCAACCCAGGCTGGGGCTCGCTTCCATCGAGATCTCCAACGAAGAGATTGCCCCGCTGCTTCCTGAAGATTCGCGGCTGCAGCCTATTGACGCATCGGTTGAAGCGCAGCTTGAGGCCATTCTGCATGCCCAGACTTTTGAAAGGGTCATGCTGGATGCAATTCGCCCCAGTGTGGAAGATCAGTCGATGCTGCGGCCAGGGGTGTTCCATCAAATGAGGGAGGAGATCACTGGAGCCCTGCAAGCGGCTCTCGCGGGGAACACAGATCCGGCAGCACGTGAAGAACTGCAGGCCGTCATCCGCCTGCTTCAGGAACTGGGCGCGGACCACGCCTTGGGTGAACAATACCGGTACGCTCTTTTGAAGGGTTGAGAATTGTTTCCCATGAAAAAGAGTTCCCAAATTTATTGTAACTGCGGACCCGGCAACAGGCAGATCAATCGTGTCTTTCCATGACCGTGAATCCCGCCTCCCTGACCACCCCCAACCGCCCGAGCAGTGACTCCTCCGTCCCTGCTGCCAGCGGGCATGGTCTGTCGGGGCCGACCCCGGTCACTTTATCCGCGGCGCATCGAGACTGGATGATGTTGCAGGCCTACCTGCACCTGGAGCAACGCAAAACCGTGAGCGCCTGCCAACTGCTGAGGCTGCTGTTCCGCCAGTTTCCGGATGATGTGGAGGTGCAGCGGTGCCTTGCTTTGGGCGAACTGATGTCCCAACGTCCCGTGGAAGCGGCACGTGTAGCCACTCGAGCCCTCCAAAAAGGAACCGACAAGCTGCGCATGCCGGTAGGTCTTGTCTTTGCCAAAGCCCTGTGGGACCAGGGCAAGCATGAAGCCGCCCGGGAATTCCTGGCGAGTCTGCTGACCAACCCCAATCGACCCCTCTGACGACTTCGCATGCCTGGAAAAATGATGCAACTGCAAGGGGCCATTTTGCGCGGCTCCCGCTTCTACGATGTGATGCTGGCGATCATCGTGGTGGGCATCCTGTCCCTGATGATCCTGCCGGTGCCACCGGCCGTGCTGGACTTGCTGCTCGCGATCAACCTGGCCATCTCCATGTTGCTCCTGATGCTCTCCATGTATGTGCCGGGCATCCTGGAGTTTTCCACGTTTCCGTCGTTGCTGCTCATTACGACGCTGTTCCGATTGTCGCTGAACATCACGACGACCCGTCTGATTTTGCTCCACGCTCACGCGGGGGACATTGTGCACACCTTCGGCAACTTCGTGGTGGGCGGGAACTTCGTGGTAGGGGTCGTGATCTTCCTCATCATCACGTTGATTCAGTTCATCGTGATTACGAAGGGGGCGGAACGTGTGGCGGAAGTGGGTGCCCGCTTCACTCTTGATGCCATGCCGGGCAAGCAGATGGCCATTGATGCCGACCTTCGTGCCGGGGCCATCACTCAAGAGGAGGCGTCAGCGCGACGGCACAAGGTGGAGAAGGAAAACCAGCTGCACGGTGCCATGGACGGTGCCATGAAGTTCGTGAAAGGAGACGCCATTGCCGGCCTCATCATCACGGCCATCAACATCGTCGCCGGCATCATCATCGGCGTCA
>JBGGMQ010000147.1:0-11188 GCA_041287975.1 Verrucomicrobium sp.
CTTTATCGAATTTCAGTTCAATCACACGGTCATGATGCGCGGGATCCAATGGACACTGATGGCGGCCTTCTGGGTCTGTGGATGGAGCCAGCTTGCTGCTCAGCAGGCTGGGCTCGTGCCGGTCAACCCCCAGGCCAGGACCGACAAGTTGGGCAACGAATGGTACGTGGAGCAGAATGGGCTGATCTCCCGCCAGAACTCAGGCAACTCCATCCTGAGCAGTTGCATGCAGCTCATGGTGGGGTCAGAGAACTTCTACTGCAACCAGCCCATGGGCACCCCGGATGGCAAGGAAATGGTCCTGCTCGGCCAGCAGCCCATGCAGGGGCTCCAGGTCTCCCGGTACATCCGCCTTCTGGAGAAGGAGGGCGGCATGCGCTACCTGGAGGTCTTCACCAACCCGACTGGTCGAGACGTCACCATCACCGCAGAGATCCGGCACAACTTCAGCGGCCAGGTCAAAAGCGTGCTCACCGACGCGGCTCGCGGAAACAACGGCACTTTTGAAAAAGGGGAGTCGGGCATCGCGGTGGTGCCGGGTTCCACCAACAACCGTGGGTTCCTCTTCACCACCTGCGCGCCCCGCAGCTCCAACAAGCCCCGCATCGCTTCGCAGAACCAGTACCAGCTTTCATTCTTCTACAGCATCACCGTTCCCGCAGGCAAGGCGTCGTCCATCATGCACACGGTCACGCAGACCAAGCTGACCCTCCGTCCGGATGCGGCGGAGCTTGAGAAGCTCTTCAAACCCTTTGCCCTGTCCCGTTACGTTCGGGACCTGCCCAAGGGCATGCCCGTCAGTCTCGTCAATCTGCGTGCGGCCAGCGCGGGTGCCACGGACATGGCTTCCTGGTTCCCCGATGAGATTCTGGGCATCAAACGGGAACCCGTGGATGTGCTGGCCATGGGCGAGGGGACGCGACTTCGAGGCCGGGCCACCTGCGCGAGTCTCAAGCTACAGCATCGCCTGGGTCAGGTGACCGTCCCTTGGAATCAGGTCGCGGCCCTCACCGGGGGTCGCTTTGAAGGCCGCGAAAGCCGCCTGTATCTCACCGATGGCCAGGTGCTGCGCGGCACCCTTGAAGCGGAGGAATTGAAGTTCGCCCTGAGCAGCGGCTTGCAGATTGGCTTGAAGGTGGCGGAGCTGGATCGTCTGGTCCTGGCGAGCAGTGGTGCGGCAGCCGAATGGCCCCAGGGGGTGACGGCCTTGGTGGAACTTTGGAACGGTGAGCGGCTGGCCATGCGGGAGAACCGGGACACCACGCTGGCTCTTTCCACCGCCTGGGGACTCCGCCAGGCTGCTCTGACGGATATCGGCTCACTTGCTCCGAGTCTCGAAGATGGGGCACCACCCCTCATCAGCTTCAAAGATGGCTCCCGCCTTCGGGTATGGATGGGTGCTCAGGGGCAGTTGACCTTCACTTCGGCACAGTTCGGCAAGCAGTCGGTCCCTGGCGTGCAGATCCGTTCTCTGGTGGTCGCCCCGACCTTGGGTGCTGCTCCGACCGAGGCCAATGAAACGGATGAAGGCGATCCTGCCACCAGCTTTGCGGATCTGGCAGGGGAGCAGCGCCTCGTCGCCACTCCGGGAGACCCCGCCTGGAATGTCATCACTTCCGGCGGAGTCGTGGCATTGGACCCCTCCAGCATCAAGGAGCTGCGCAATGTCTCAGAGGATGTCCCGCAATCCGGCACCGATGATGCAGCATGGTTCCAGATGGACCTCTGGGGCGGCGGCACCGTCATGGGTCAGCTTCGGGAAAGTGTCCTGAGTTTCAAAATGGGCACCGTGAACTGGCGCATTCCCGCCCGCGAAGTGCTCCGCATCGTGAATCCCGTCCCTAAAATCTCTGACAGTGCCCTCGCCCGCATTGGCCAGTTGATCCGTGAACTGGGGCATGATGACTGGAAGATCCGGGAGAAAGCCACGGGTGAGCTCGCCACCTTCGGTGAGATGGCGCGCACCTCTCTTCAGGAAGCTTTCAAGCAAAATGAGGATCCAGAGGTCAAACGACGGATCGAAGGCATTCTTGGGGAGCTGGAATGATTCCGGCCGTGGATCGCCGCTTTATTTTTATTTTAGGGCGGCTGGTCGCTGGCTTGCTCTCAATAAGACAAGACATTCCCAACTCAGCCGTATAGACTCTTCAAAGCCAGTGTTTTTTGCATGACTGAACCAGCGTCAGCACCCACGCCTCTCTTTGCAGAAGCCGCCCTTCGTTTGCAGCATCGTCTGGTCATTCGAAAGGGGCTGCAGCACCTGCTCGCGACATGGCCGTATGCCGCTGGCTGGCTCCTCGCAGTGCTCGTGCTGCGCTTTGTCTTTGGCCTGCCCTGGGCCGGGGGAACTCTCGCTTTGGTGGGGCTCGGGTTGTGGATTCTCGGCTGCTTCGGCTGGGCTTGGGAGAAACGTCCATCCGCTTACTCCGCCTTGTCCTTTTGGGATCAACAGACCTCCCGCAGTGATGCCTTCGCCAATGCCTGGTGGTTTGAGCAGCAGCCCGAACTCACCGCCGGGCAGAAGATGCACTTGGACCGGCAGAAGGGCTTCCTCCCGGACGCGCTACCCTCCGTCCCCAAGGATGTCCCGCTTCCAGACGGTCGCTGGCTTCCCGTGCTGCCCGTGGTTGCAGCAGTATTCTTCTTTCTCCCTCAAACGGGCGGCCTCAGCCTGCCAGATCCGGACCTGACCGCCGATGCCCAGAAGGTCGCCGTGCAGGAGGGCAAGCAGCTTGCCGAGAAGAAGCTGGATGCAGACAAGATGCAGTCCCTGAACGAGGAGGAGAAAAAGGAACTCGAGAATCTCCAGCAGAAGGTTCAGGAAACGGCCAAGGCACTCCAGCAGGAGCAGGCCAAGACGGCCCGTGAAGTCCTTTCAGAACTGGAAAAGCGTGCTCGTGAAGCCGAACAACTGGCCTCCAAGCTCGGTGCCAGTGATGCTGCCTGGGCCTCAGAGCAGATGGTGACGGAGATGCGCAAGCATGCCGACACGGCTGAACTCGGTGATGCGGTGGCCAACAAGTCTGCGGAAAAGACCGGCGACAAGGCCCAGGAACTTGCCGACAAGCTGCGCGATCAGAAGCTGTCCAACGAAACGCGCGAACGTTTCGCCGAAACCCTCAAGGAGATTGGCAAGCAGGCCCAACCGGAAGACAAGGAGCGCACTGTCGGTCAGCACGTCATCGGTGCCGACAAGAATCTCGCCCAATCCCTTCCTCAAGAGGCAGGCAATGAATTCCAGGCTCTGGCAGACAAGATGAAGACCCTCGCCGCCCGCGAAAAGGCCCGGGAGCAGCTGGAGAAACTCGCTCAGCAGCTCCGGCAGTCCGGCAGTGATATTGCAGGCCAGGGCGGGCAGGGGATGAAACAACTCGCAGGCAGCCAGGCTCAGCAGAGTCAGGGTTCCCAGGGCCAGCAAGGGCAGCAGGGCCAGCAGATGATGAACATGCAGAATGCTCCGCAGATGCAGCCCATGCAGATGCCGGGTCTGTCCTCCGCTCCTCCGGGAGCGGGTCAGGGCAATCAGAATCAAAACCAGGGTCAGATGGGACAGATGAGTCCGGTGCCGGGTACCGGCCAGCCCATGGCGATCGTCCCTGGTAGTGGCCAGCCGCCCGGGGCCGGTCAGAACAACAGCAACAAGCCCATGCTCATCGCCCCCATCCCAGGCATGCCCGCCGGTCAAGGTGCCGGTGCTGCCGCCATGTTGGGTTCGATGCCGGGGGCCAATCCCGGCGGGTTGCAGGCCGGCAATGGTACCGCTCAGATGGGCAATGCGCCCACACCCACGACCAAGGCGGGCCAGCAGGCCACGGTGGATGCCCAGCGCAACACGGAAGGCTCCTCCTCCGTGCGTGCGGTGGAGGGCCAGGCTCGCAATGAGGCTGTCGGACGCAACACCCAGGCCACGACCCTGGAAGCCATCGCTGCGGAGGAGAATGCCCTGGATGACCAGGCGCTCCCGCCCGCCCGTCGTGAACAAGTGCGACGTTATTTCACAGAACTAAGAAAGCGCTTTGAGAAGAACAATTGAGGCAAAGTCATTTCCTTCCTGAACATGAGTGAAGATTCCCCATCCTTTGGCGCAAGCTCCGCACCCGCATCCAAGAAGCGCCCGGCCAAAAAGGGCGTGCCCTTGGGCAAACCCGAGTCCGTTTCTGAGACCAGGGCCGAAACCGTGACCACTGAAGGAGTGACTTTCGAAAAAGAAGCTCCCGCCAACATCATCGACATCCGCACCTTGCCCCAAAAGCCTCTTGAGGAGGAGTTGGAGGAATTTCGAAAGGTCTTCGACAGCCTTAAACGCGAGATTCAAAAAGCCATCGTGGGCTACGACCAGTTGCTTTCCGACACCCTGATTGCCATTTTTTCCGGCGGTCACGTGCTGCTGGAGGGGGTTCCCGGCCTCGGTAAAACGTACCTGGTCCGCGTGCTTTCCCAGGTAGTCGGTCTTGAACCAGGCCGGGTGCAGTGCACTCCGGACTTGATGCCTGCCGACATCCTCGGCACCCACATCGTCAACGAGGATTCCCACGGCCGCCGCGTGCTCCATTTTGAGCGCGGCCCCGTGTTCAAGAACCTCCTGCTGGTGGACGAAATCAACCGTGCCACACCCAAGACACAGGCAGCTTTGCTGGAAGTGATGCAGGAGCGCGCCGTCACCGCAGGGGGCGAGCGCCACACCCTGCCGGAACCCTTCTTCGTGCTCGCCACGCAGAACCCCATGGAGATGGAGGGCACCTATCCACTGCCCGAGGCCCAGCTCGACCGCTTCATGTTCAAGATCAAGGTTCCGTTTCCGACCTTGGAATCCCTCGTGGAGATCAGCCGCCGCACCACCGGGTTCGAGGAACCCAAATTGGTGTCGGTGCTCTCGGGCACCGAGTTGATGCGCCTTCAGTACATCCTCACCCAGATTCCGGTGGCGGACCCTGTGGCCTCCTATGCTTCCAAACTGGTGCTGGGCACTCATCCGGATCAGCCAGGGGTTCTGCCCGCCGTGAGCCGGTATGTGTCCTACGGTGCCAGCCCGCGCGGTCTCCAGGCGCTCATTCGCGGAGCCCGCGTCTGGTGCGCGGTGCGTGGTGGCACCGCCGTCAGCACAGAGGACATACAGCACGTGGCGCTTGTGGCCCTGCGCCATCGCGTCATTCTTAACTTCGAAGGCGAAGCCCAGCAGTTGAAGGTCGACACTCTGGTGGAAGATCTTCTCAAGCAGGTGGCCACGCCCGCCATGGAGGCAGCTTAACGCAGCAGACACCGAGGTGATGCGGTTCGGGGAATGGCAACGGTACCGGCAGGAACGCCCGCGTCTGCGGGCGTTCTGGAAGGCGCTGCCTTCGCTGGCCCTCTGCACGGGTCTGTTCTGCGCAGGCCCCCTGTTTCCCTGTCCGGCCTTCGGACAGGAGCCGCCTGCGGATTTTGAGAAGACGTCCCTGACGCTGCGGACAGCCCTGCACTATGACCCTTCAGTCGAGGTGCCGCTCCAAAAGCTCCTCGAACTGTATCGCAATGCAGGCCGTTCCGAGGACCTGCTGGCGCTCTATTCCAGTCATGTGGCCCAGTATCCCGCCGATCCCGGCGCCAAACTGGTTCTCGCCCGTCTCTATGCCGAGGTCAAAGACCGCAAGGCAGGGGAGTTCCTTCGCTCGGCCGTCGCTCAGCATCCGGACAACGCCCTGCTCACCTGGCAGCTCGGCCGGTGGCTCCGGGACGAGCGTGACCCGAAGGCGGTCGAGGCCATGGCCAAGGCCGTAAGCCTGGAGAAATCGGCGGGGCGACGCGCCCTCTGGTTCGGGGAATTGATGAAAGCCGCCGCCGTGCAGGGCCGCGAGGACCTCGTGCTGGAGGAGACCCGCCGCCTCATCGAGGAAGGGGCCATGACCCCGGAGCAGCAACTGCGCTGGTCCCGCCAGGCTCTGGGGGAGAAACTCCTCAAAACGGCCACCCGCCTCATGGAGGGCGTGAAGCCAGAGTCACTGGGCACGGACAATCAGGTCGATGCCACGATGCTCAAAGCCGAGTTGCTTTCCGCAAGCGGCTCCCAGGAGGAAGCAGGCAGGACGCTTGATGCCTTGCTTGCCAAACTGGCACCAGACTACTGGCGTCGTCGGGAAATTCTCATGCTTCGCCTGGATCTCACCGCCAGCGAGGGCCGGGACAATCTTGTGGAAGAGGCGCGCAAACGCTGGCAGGCGAAGGAGGGCAAGACAGCCATCCATGCCCTGACCCTGGCAGATATACTGGAGGCCGCCCACCGCGGACGCGAGGCGCTTGTCGTACTGCGGGAGGCCATGGAGGTCCTTGCTGCTGCCCCTCAGGTGGAACTGCGCCTGCTGGATCTCTGGGAGAAGGAAGGAGCCAATGACGAGGCCGTGCAGTGGCTGGAGAAGGTCATCGCCAAAGCCCCTGAACGGAAGGACCTGCAACTGCGCCGCGTGCGCTGGCTCTTCGCCAGCAATCAGGGGGAGAAGGCTCATGTTGCCTTCAAGACGTTGCTGACGGAACTCGCCCCTGTCGATCAGGTGGGCCGCAGTGTGGAACTGTCCCGCTGGCTGCGCCGTCGCAATCAATTGCCGGATGCCGCCCTTCTACTGGAGGCGGCTCTCACCAGGGCACCCGAGCGCTGGGACTTGCGCCGCGAACTCGGCGAACTTTATTTTGCCCAGCGTCGCACCGATGAAATCGCCAGGCTTTTTCAGGGCGACTGGACACGTGATCTGGCACCGGATGCGCGGCTGGAGATCACCCAGTTTCTCATTTCAAAGCAGCTCTGGGTGGACGCAAAACAACTCCTCGAACCCTGGCTCAAGGCGCAGCCTCAGGCGTTTGAAGGCCATCTCCTGATGGCCCAGATCGATGGCAAGCTCGGTGACGATGTCCGGGTGGATGCCGTACTGGAGACAGCACGCGCCCTTTGCGATACCGACACCCGTTACCAAGCCTGGTTGGAATCATTGATGGCCCATGCCGAGGCCCGGGAAATGGTGGACCTGGCTGTGCAGAAGGAAGCCGCGCGGCTGGCTCCCAATGGCAAGGTTCCCGAGGATCAGATGCAGTTTGACCGCTGGCTGGCACTGATCGGTCAGGCGACCAGCCGCAAGGCGGCAAGTGCTGCCGAGGAACTGCTCAAACAGGCGCTCGCTGTGCCTGGCAGCACTCCGGAGCGCAGCACGGTCCTGGAGCGGTTGCGCCTGGAACTCCTCGGTTCTGATCCGGCGCGGTCTCTCGAAACAGAGACTGGCCTGCGCAAGCTCATGGAGCAGGATGCCCTCCACCGGGAGGACTACCGGCTCAAGTTGGTGATGCTCTATCAGCAGGCGGGCCGTCAGGACCTCGCTATAGAACTTCTGCGCAAACTTGACGCCGCCAAGGTAACGGACCCCATCCCGTTGAAGAGCGTCATTCCCGTGTGCCTGGAGCGCGGGGAGCAGGATCTCGCCATTGCCTGTGCGGAAGCGCTCACCCGCCTGGAGCCTGGGGAAATGGCCAACTGGTCCACCTGGACGAATCTGCTCGCCCAGAGCAATCAGGAGGAGCGCCTTCGGGTGGCCATTCGTGAGATTGTCGCCAAGGCCAATGACTGGAAGTTGAGTGATGACGTGCGGGAGTCTCTGCAAGCCCACTTGGTGGCAAGCCAGTGGCGCAGTGTCATGGGCAGTCTGGACCCGAACAATCGCGCCACGCTGGCCACTGCCCGGCGGGAAGCTGCCAGCATGGAGAAGCTGGACCTCACCGTCGAGCAGCGTCGCTGGATGGACTGGCTCGTGGCTTACCTGAGTGCCCAGATGGGAGACACCAAGGCAGCAGCCGATGCTTTTGCCGCCTTTGGCAAACTGGATGACAAACAGTGGATCTCATTCCCGGACGGCATGGAGCTGAGCGTGGCGGGTGCGAGGGAATCACTCCAGGATCCAGGGGCCTCCATGAAGGCATCGGTACCCGCCGCCAGCGTTAGCAACTGCCTGCCACCCTTCACCATGGCCTGGGGATTTGAAGTGGAGGAGGGGGCTCTTGTTACCCGGGTAATTTCCCATGCCGGAGTTGGCCTGGCGTACGTCTGCGACGACCGCCTCAACGTGTATGCCGTGGATCTCAAAACAGGCAAACTGCGCTGGCGCACCACTCCAGACGTGGGTGCCTCCTTCTTGCGTGGTCCAGGCCCCGCTGCCATGCAGCGCCGGATCGCCTCTGCCGCCACGCGCAGTGTCATGCTGAGGAACCAAGGCCAGCCGGAAGTCCGCCTGCCCTTGGAAATGGCCCTCCAGGGTTCCCGGCTCTGCCTGCTCAACAACGAGCGCGTCACCTGCCTGGATGCGGCCACCGGGGAGCTGATCTGGTGCAATCAGCTCGCCGATGAGGAGGGCTCTTCCCCCTATGGTCCCGCGGAGAGCCGCATCACGGCAGATGCCTCCCATGTGCTCGTCTGGCAGCCGTCCGTGTCGACGGTGTCTTCCTTGAACCCCGCCACGGGCAAACTGTTGTGGCAGTCCGTGGTGCCTTCGCCGCCCGTCCCCGCCCCAAATCCCTACAACAGCTGGGGCGGTTATGACGCTTACTTCAAACTGAAGTCGGGCATCAGCATGGAGGGGGGGAAGGTGCTCGTGTATGGCCAGACGGCGGCGCTTTTGAAGGTGGAGAACGGCCAGGTGCTCTGGCGTCTGTCCACCAGTGAAGTGCCGGGCTTCCCCATCGACCTCCATCGCCAGGAAGAATCCGGCAGCAGCTGGCAGGGCGGCGCGAGCGCGGCCATTCCCCGGCAGCTGGTCATGTACCGCGGCAGCCTGACGCTGACAGGAAACAACACTTACACCACGGGCGGTTCGTATATGCGGCGCTCAGGCGTTTCCAATGCCATGGCTGGCTGGGGTTATGCCACGGGCCTTCGTGCCATCCTCCAGGGGCAGGGCTACTACTCGCCGTATGCTGTCTTGGATCAGGGCAAGGTTTGGGCGGTCAGTTCCAACAGACCGGGCCTGGTCAGCGCCATGGGGCTCCCCTTGGGTCAGATCTCCAGCAGCGGCATGGTCGTGGGCGTCGGGGGCGGCAGTCTGGTTTCCTTTAACGGCAGTGGGTTCACCGGCAGTTCTCTGGGGCGTCCGGGCCAGTCGTTGTTGATCACCAGTCCAGCCCCCGCAAGTCCCGACAGCCAGCCTGAGCACGGCCTTGAAATCTCAGGCACGGTCAGCGGGGGACGGGTCTATGCCAGTTTCGGTCAACGGCTTCAATCCGTGGACCTCCGGAGCGGGAGCCGTTTGTTTGACGTGCCTCTGCCACCAGACGTTGGAGCCTGGCGGAAAGAACTGGAGAAGGAAAAAGCCTCGGCCTTGCCTGCCGCCCCGCCCACCAACCGTTACGGACGGGGCGGGATGCGGACGATGATGATCAATGGCGGTGTTCCCCAGAATCAGCGCCGCAACTACCTTCCCGTCGGCGTCCTGTACCAGAATGATCGCGGCGGTGGAACACTCTGTGCCAATACCGCGGTTGTGGACGGCTCGTACTGGATCATACCGATGAACGAGCGAGCCCTCTACTGCCTCCGCGGCACCTCGCTCACCACTCCTGCCCCTGCCACGGCTTCAACTGCGACTCCGCTGCCCTCTGCCCCTTCCTCGCCCGCCCCATGAGTGTCCCCCTGTCTCGCGAAGACCTCTTTGATGCCCATTTCCTCGACCGCCTGCGCACGCTCGCGCTGCGACTGCGGAAGCGGCGGCAATTGATGCGCCGCGGCATGCAGAGCACTCCAGCCACTGGCTTTACGCGCGAGTTCAAGGACTACCGCCACTACTCGCCCAAGGAAGATTTCCGAGCCATTGACTGGCGGCTTTACGCTCGTCTGGACAAACTTTTCGTGCGTCTTTATGAGGAGGTGCAGGAACTGCACGTCCACATCGTCGTGGATACCAGCGCCTCCATGGAGCAGCCCTTCCTGGAAAAACGCCGCCAGTCCCTCCGCTTCGCCGTCGCCCTGGCCTACCTTGGCCTCGCTGGACAGCATCGCGTGAGCCTCTACTCGATGAATGACACCACCCGCCAGGACCTGCCGCCGCTGCGGGGGCAGGGGAACATCGAGAAGATCATCTCCGCCGTCACGAAATGGCACTACGGGGGCGTCACAGATCTGGAAAAGTGCTTCACCGACTTCCGGCCCTCCCGTCAGCGCTTCGGCAGCATCTTTGTGCTCTCCGACTTCTTTGGCCGCGAGGTGGGCAGTGCCGTCGAGGCGGTGAAACGGGCTGCCGGCTGGCCTGGGGAGACGCACTTCGTCCAGATCGTCCATCCCTGGGAACAGCGCCCGGACCTGGACGGTGAGGTGGAACTCGCCGACGTGGAGACCGGCGAACGCCGACGTTTCTGGATCACCAAGCGTGACGTGAAGCTCTACACCGAAATGTTTGATGCCTTCAGCGAAAGCCTGAGCACCGCCTGCGCCGGGCGGCAGATCGACTTCTTCCGCTGTTCCAGCGACGAGCCATTTGAGGATCGTTTCCTCGATCTCCTGACCCGTGGCAGCTCCCTTGCCGGCGCCTGATCCTCTCCCGCCTCTTTTTGCCTCCTTCCTGAATGAAGTTTCTCAACCCTGCTTACCTCCACTGGCTGTGGCTGGCCCTCATCCCGCTGGCCCTCTGGCTGTTTCGCCGCAAGGCGAAGCGCGTGCAGGTATCCACCTTGCTCTTCTTCCGCACCTTGGCCCGCGAGCACCAGGAGTCCGCCTGGCTTCGTCGCCTGAAGAGGATCGTCTCCCTTCTGCTCACCCTCCTCGTGATCCTCCTCGGCGTCATGGCCCTGGCCAAGCCCTTCCGTGAGGGTGGGGGAGAGACTCCCAAGAGCCTTGTCATCCTCCTGGATCGATCCGCCTCCATGGCCGTGACCAACGCCGCCGGCCGCTCCCGCATGGACGAAGCCAAGACCCAGCTCAAAGACCGCCTCGACGCCCTCCCCGAAAACGTCGTCACCTCCCTCGTCGTCTACGACGCCAAGGCAGATGTTCAACAGTCACGTAGCACAAATAGACGTGAGCTCCTTCGCATGATCCAGCAAACCACCCCCACCCCCATGGAGGATGACCCTGAGGGTGCTTTTGTGGTGGCCAGACGCCTGGCAGCTCTGGATGCTCCCGCGGAGATATGGCACATCAGTGACCGCCAGGAGACCTCCGCCGAGGTTGCTCCGGTAGCTGAGAATG
>JBGGMQ010000148.1:0-2992 GCA_041287975.1 Verrucomicrobium sp.
ACAAGCCCATGACAGGCATCACGCCCCCCACGCAGGAGTCTGCCAAGACTCAGCCCCGGCCAACGGCTGGGGAAGCCCAGCGTGCAGCAGATGCCGCAGCGCAGTTCGCCATCGACACCCGGTGGGACAGTGAGGCAGTGCCTGTGCCTGAGACTGGCACGGTGGTCCCGCTTCCCGGCAAGCCAGAGAAGTTCCTCTTCACGGACCGGGGGCGCACCCTGGCCTTGTGGTTCCCAGACCTGCGCACTGTCGGCTTTTTCAATCTTGGCAAGCTGAAGATGGAGAAGTACCTGGATGTGGACGATGCCGGAGCGCTCGTCGCTGGGGGCACGAGTGTCCTGCTCACCTACCAGCCGGAATTGAATCAGCTGGATCTGTACGATGTTCGCACGCTGGAGAGGCGCGGCAGCAAACGCCTGCCGGAAAGCGACCGGCTGATCTGCCTTGCCATGGGCTTTCTGGAGTCAGGGCACGCTTTCGCCCTGCGCAACCGGGAGGGCAAAATCGAGCCAGTGCTCATCCGTCTGCCCGACTTTTCAGTGGAAGATCTGAGGATCGAGTCCAATGAAAAAACAGCGTCCCGGGATGCCAAGTTCCCTGCCCCAAATGGTTCACTGACGGCCGCCATGAATGACTCAGGAAACTACGGCGTGGTAGCCAGCACAGTACCGGGCACCGTGGGGATGGTGGCCACCTATTCGCTGAGGGAAGGCGGCGTCGTGAGCATGAAGACCTACTACCAAGGCGCCGACTACCCCCAACCTCTCGGACGGGGTGAGATGTTTGTAACGGAGGAGGGCCTGTTCACCGCTGCAACGCCCCGGAACCTGATGTGGAAACCCTCCATGTCCTCTTTCTCACCCCAGGAGGCGTGCCCTGTACTGGGGGCGGACGCGTTTGTGTATCTGCCACAGCGCGGCGGCAGGTGGGAAAGTTTCGAAGGATTCTACGTTTGCAGCCTGCCGACGATGATGCCCATTCTGGAGATCCCCGTGAGTTCAAAGCTCAAGGAGAGCTTTCCCTCCGCAAGTGGGTCTGGCAAAGGCACTCTGATGGCATCTGCCACGGCCAACCGTCTCATCTCACTGGGAAGCAACTTCAACAAGTTGATTGTCCTGCCACTGGGCCTGCGTGAAGGCACATCCCGCACCCTGGTGGCCCGGCCCGGCACCGTCTACGAACGCAAGATAGAGCTGCCGGCAGGTGCCACGGCCGTGGTGGAAACCGGGCCGCAGGGGCTCACCCTGGACGTCGCCACCAGCACCCTGCGCTGGCAGGTGCCCACCTCCCAGCCAAGAGCCCAGGTGGTGCAAGTGCTGCTGCGCGTGAAAAGCGCCAGCGGGGCCGACGACTACCTGGTGCAGAAAATTACCGTCCTATGAAAACCCCTGCAACGCTCTTTATTTCCCACAACCTCCTGCGCCGGACGGTGGCCGGCCCCGTTGCGGCGCTGCTGGCAGCCCTGCTCGTTGTTTCCGCAATCCCAACACTCCGTGCAGCGGCATCCCCCGCGGCAGGGGCGGTGAAGGAAAAAGTGAAACCCAGCCTGGTGAAGGTGACCACGGCCGACAGTCAGGGAGCCGGGCTGATGCTGGATGAAACGGGCCTCATCCTGACAAGCCGCGACCTCGTGGCGGCAGGAGCAGGGCTGGTGGTCAGCGCCACGGTAACGGACGGGAGCAAGGTCGAATTCACCGACCTCCCGGATGCCCAGCTGGTCAAGGTGCACCCCACCCGGGATCTTGCCCTGATCCAGGTCAAAGCTCCTGCCGGGCGAAAGTTCACAGCTGCGGGGTTGCGTCCGCAAAATGCTCCCGTGGCCGGCGACCAGACTTGCTACGTCATCACCCTTACAGGAAGCGCCGCCCCTCCGGGACTGCCGGAGGCAACAGCGGTGCCCGGCAAGGTCACAACGGGCGAAGTGGAAGTGGCGGGTCAACGCTACATCCAGCTTTCCGTGCCCGGGCCGGCTGCACCACTGGGGTCTGCCATTTGTGATGACAAGGGTCTGCTGATGGGCATCCTCCCGGTGAGCCCCTCCACGCCGCCCCAGTCTGAAGGACTTGTGGTAGAGCCACTCCTGGCGTTGAACCTGGACGAATTTGTCCCCCTTCTCAAATCGCGGTCGGGTGCCTCACTCTCCGCTCTGATCACGCTTGCCAACGACAAGACTCGTGCCGCAGAAAAGTCCACCGGAGCCGAACGCACGGCGCTGCTGCAGGAGGCATTGCTATGGCGCAGGAAGATCGTCGCAGCCCAGCCCAACAATCCCACGTGGCTTGCCAGCCTGGCCAAACTGCACCTGCAACTCGGCAACGTGGACATCTCTCAGAAGTATCTTGATCTGGCGTTGAGCAAAGCCCCGAATCATCCCGCGGTGCAGCTGGTCCTCGGCCAGCTGCATCTCGCCAAGACGCCTCCAGACACCGCCCAGGCCATGAGCGCCTTTGAGAACGCCCTGAAGCTGCGAACGGGAGACCCGGCAGCAGGTTCGTGCGCTGCCGAGCTGGCCTCCCTGCTGGTGGACGCAGGCAAATCGCGGGCGGCTGCCTACGCCCTCGACTATGCTGACAAGGTGACCATGGGAATGCCCCCCGAAGACAAGAGGAAACGGGATGAAACCTGGCGGAAAATACGCGGGCAGGCGCTCCCCAGACCGCAATCTGGACAGGACACGTACGGACAAACAGGCAACTTTGATTTCCGCATTTACCAGGGCCTGCGTGACAGAGGGGCGGACAAACGCCCCGGCAGCGTGGCGGGGCCCGCCCAGCCTGCTGCCACAAAGGAAACTACCAAGACCGCACCTGCCCCCCTGCCTGCCGGCTGGTACGACCTGCCCCTGCCGGGCAGAACCGCCCAGATCCTCCCCACTGCCGGCGGAGCCAGGCTGATCATGTTGTTTCCCGAACTCCGGCAGCTTGGCATTTATGACCTGGGTGCGAAAAAGTTCGAAGGATTCATCGAATGCCCGGACCCGGAGGCGAAGTTT
>JBGGMQ010000149.1:0-2988 GCA_041287975.1 Verrucomicrobium sp.
TCAAGTCTTCTGTCTCCGGCTTCGCCGGTCCACCCCCCCCCATGCGCTCCCAGAAACTCCGCTGCCAATCCAAATTCCTCATTCCTCATTCCGCATTCAGAATTCCTAATTGAACGAACCCCCAGACTCACGCCCAAGGGATCTCAATCAAAGGCGGCTTCGCCGCCCTACTTTTTACTTTTCACTTACCACTTTTTACTCCTCCCTTACCGGACCGGCGTCACCTCCTTGTCCGCCTTCTTCCCAAAGTTAAACCACCGGCGCTTCTCCTTCTGCACCGCCGGATCCACCAGCGTGGCCTTCGGCACCACCTTGTCAGGGAACACCTTGTACGCATCCTGACCCACCTTGGTCCGTAGATCCTCACGCAGACTCGCGCGCTGCATCGATCCGTCATCGTTCACCACCATCGGCTGGATGAAGATGATCAACTCCTTGCGCTCCTTCTTGGTGATGTCCTCGCGGAAAAACCGGCCCACTCCTGGGATGCGGCTCAGCACCGGGATACCCTCGGTATCCTTCTGCTCCGTCTCCGTGATCAAGCCGCCCAGCACCACCGTGTTACCGGTCGGAACCGTCACCGTGGTGGAAATCTGCTGCGTGTTGATGATCGGCACCGTGTTCTGCGCGATCACCTGGTTGCCCGTCACCGTGTCATTCACTTGCGCGACCCGCAGCGTCACATCGCCATCGGGATTGATCAACGGGATCACTTCCAGCTTCAGCACCACGTCTTTATAAGTGATCGTCGTCGTCACGTTGCCCGTGCCGTTGTTGTTGCTGCTGGCATTCGCCAGGCTCGACTCGGGCACCGGAATGCTCTGACCACTCGTGATCACCGCCTTCTTGTTGTTCAAGGCAAACACACTCGGGCGGGACAGCACCTTGAAGTTGTTCGTCGTCTCCAGCGCGGAAATAAACACGTCCAGCGTCTCGCCGATCTGGCCGTACACGTTGAACCCCTTGGCATTCGCAATGGCCGAGGTGATCAGGTTGTCTTGAATGCTGGCCACGCTGTTGTTGGTGATGATGTCTTCACGCCCCGCGATGAACGCACTGGTCACGCCGCTGTTGGCACCCGTGCTGGTGAACTTCTGCAGATAGTCCACGCCCACCTGCATGCCATCACCCAGAGTGAGCTGACCAATCACCGTCGCGAGATACACCTGCGGGGACTTGCGGTCGAGTTTGTCGAGCAACTGGTCCACCTTGTCCTGGTTCTCCTTCGGCCCGATCACGATGATCGCGTTCGCCAGCGGATCCGCAATGATGCGCGTCTTGTTGATCAACACCGAGATGGGGGAGTTGTCTTCCTCCGACTCGATCAACTGGTCCGGCCGACTCGTCACGCCTGTCGTGGTGGTTGTGCCGCCTGCCGTGGCATTGCTAAACGTACCGCCACGCGCATTGGTCGTGCTCCGGCCTGTCAGGAACTGGTTGTTGCTCGTCTGCAACTGTTGATTCTGCTGGGCCAGCGTGCCGCCGCCCGGGAGCTGCGTCGCGCCACCCGTCACTTCACGGAGCAGATCGGCCAGCACGGAAATCACGTCCACAGAGTAGATGTTCTTCAGCTTGCGCTCATAGGCATCGGGCACTTCCACCGGCTTGTCGAACTCCTTGATCAAACTGGTGATATAAGCGTAATCATCGGGCTCGGCCACCACCAGCACCTGGTTCAAGCGGCTGTCGGCCACCACTTGGGAGCTCGCGCGGATCTTGTTCGCATTGGGGTCATTGCTTCGCACGGGCTGCCCATTCACCTGAATCTGTGGCTGCGGGGCTCGCTGCTGGTCGTTTCCTTGAGGGGCTGCGATGGACTGGCCGCGGATCGTGGTGATGCCCTTCGCCTGCGAATCCGTGGCCTGCGCGTCCAGCGTGGCCTGCACGATCTGAGCCACCGTCGCGGCGTCAGCAAACTTCAGCGGAATGAACTTCGTCACCAGCGAGCTGGAGGTCGCCGGGGCGTCGATCACTTCGCGGATCGAAACCAGTTGCTTCACAATGTTCGCGTTCTCTGTGATCAACAGACCCGCAGGGGCCAGCACCGGCGTGATGCGGCCATACGGGTTCAGGCCCACATGTCCGCCCAGCATCGTCGCTGCCTCGGTCGGGTTCAGGAAAGTCAACGGCATGAAATAACTCACGATCGTCTCGTTGCTCGGCAGATCGACTGCGCTCTGGTAGAACTTCACCCCTTGGGAGAACTGTGCCCCCGAGACCCCTTGGGCCTTGGTGGAAAGGATGCGGGAGCTGGTGCCGCCTTGTTCAGCCACAATCGCATACCCGTTTGTCAGCAAGGCGGCTTCAATCAGCTTGATCGCCTCGGACTTTTCCACCGGCTTGGGGGTCACCAGGCTGATCGTCTGGCCTTCAAAGATCGCCGAATCTTTGATGAGTGTCTTCTCCGTCAGACGCTCATAAATGCCCAGAATGTCCGTGATCGTGTTGTTGGGGAATTGCAGGGACACCTTGTCACCGTCGATGCGGAAAGTCTCCGCCTCGCTGTTGGCGCCACCGCCCCCACTTCGTCCACCGAAGTTGCCACGGCCACCACCGCCGCTAAATCCACCGCCACCCCCTGGGGGGAAGCCGCCGCCACTACCCGGACCTCCAGGGCCACCCGGTCCTCAGGGACCGCCACCCGTGCCAGGGCCTGTGGGAGGCGTGGCAGGGGGTACGGGCGTGTCGTTCTGCGCGATCAGTACTTTCACCATGCCTTTGGCCGTCGCGGCTGCAGCCGCCCGCTCTTCAATCGGCACGCTGGAAAGCGAGCGAAATTGGGCAGGGCTCGTGGCCGTCTTCGGGTTCTCCGTCACACCCCGGATCTGGGCCACGGCGGGAAGAGCGGAGATCAGCAAACCGGCAAAAAGGGGAATCGTGCGCGCGATCGAGGTGCGGTGCGAGGGAGGGTGCAAATGCATGTGGGAGGGAGAAAGAGAGTGAGGAAGGATCAGGCTGTCAGGCAGGCGGGCAGGCTTGTTGGGAGAG
>JBGGMQ010000150.1:0-2592 GCA_041287975.1 Verrucomicrobium sp.
GGGGTCCGCGATTCGCATCGAAATTCTTCCCACCGCGGGCCTGGACATAGAGACCGTCCTTCATCGAACCGTCCACCTGCATCCAGTCACTGGAATAGTTGTCCGCCATCTCGTTCCCACCGTGCACGGCATCTGCCTTCCCCGCGACCCGGGAGGCAAAGACTGGATCCTGGAGCACCTTCTGAAAGGCCTTAAAGATGGGATTGCCATGGGAGTCGAACCCCTCCGGCGCCAGTCTCCACACCTCCGTCCCCCCTTGTGAAGGGGCGATGTAGGAGAGGTCATCGAGCCAGCGCTGGCCGTGGTAGGTGATGATCCCGCGTGGCACCTCCACAGGGGTCTGCTCAGCCGCGTCGGGTTCGCCATTGTCATTGGCATCATGCCAGAGAAAAGCGCGCTTGTCCTCCTGGACGATGAGCCCCGCCGACTTCTTCCACCGGTCTCCGGCAAGACGGTACACGGAGAGGTTCTTCTCACTCGCAAGGTAGAGCTGGTTGTGGGTACGGATGGCCACGGGCTTCTCCAGACCGCGGCGCTGACCGCCCTCCACATCCGGCCACACGGCATCCACCTTCCACTCCCCGGTCGGGTAGTTCACCTTGAAGCGTGTCAGCCAGCTGCCCTGCCCTGGGAGATACACCGCAGAGGCGTCCGCGGGATCGATGGCATAACCACTGTTGCACTTCGTCTGGTGCGACATGAATTCACGGATCAGGCTGCCGTCGTCTGCGGCCCATTCGGAGACGCGGTTGGGCCCCTCCATTTCCACGATCAAGAGCCGGTCCCGCCCCTGAGCATCCCGCCAGGTGGCGAGCTTGCTGGGAGCCATGAGCGTTTCCCGGTCATAGCTTCCGCTCACCTGCCGGTCCAGCCTGCCAAAGGCCCGCAGGATTTTGCCCCTGGCATCACACTGGTAGACTTTGTTGGCCGCCATGTCGCTGAAGTAGTACCGGCCCGCGGCATCGCACTCCATGTCGGCTGGCTGGAGCTTGTCCATCACCTGAAACGCCTGGGTCCAGCCGCCATCGGGCAGGCCGTCTTTGAGCTTGAGGGTGCTTACCACGAACTTGCCCTCCACCTCATGCATGGCATGCAGCCGCCCCCCCTGCACCACCAGGGACTTGGGACGGGCAAGTTTGACCGTGGTCAGGACCGTGCCGTTCTCCCCATCATGAACGGTGATCTGGTCAACGAAGTCCGTATCGCTCTCCAGATAACGGAATCCATGGCTCCCCCGGTTGGTCGCCTCCTGAAGGATCTTGCCCCGCTGTGCGACATAGACCAGTCGCCGTCCTTCGGGGTTGCCTTCGGCGACGGCCATCGCCGTCACCCAGCCCTCTGGCAGGTAGCTGTTGCGCCGGTTCGCTCCGGGGCTCTGGCCAAAGGACTTCTGATCCGCCCGATACACAAACCGGGGTCCGCCATCGGTGCTGAAGGCCCACACCATCTGCCCATCCGTGGCTGCGGCGGGTCCGCCACCTGCTCCGCCTGAGGAAAAGGCCCTGATGAACTGCTCATAACCGACGGGCTTGTTCAGATCGAACATGGGGCAGTTCGTGCCATTCTCCAGATACTGGTAGTAGAAGACTGCCACGCCATTGGGACCCACGGCCACATCCTGCAGAGGAGCGTTCACAGGATCGCCACCGAAGGGCACGGGTAGCTCCCAGCGATCGGGGCTCGGCAGCCACGGGGAAGCGCCGCCGGCAAAGCGGGGTGTGACAGCATGCCACTCACCATCCACCGCCCAGGTGCGGGCCGGAGCGTAGATGCCCTTCACCGCGTAGTCCCCGGGAGGTACAGGCATGAAGTTCTCATCCAGTCCATCCCACGTGGCGGAGAAGCGCCCCTTGTTCTCCGCCGTGACGGTGAAGGGCGTGCCCGCCACAAAGGTGCTGACAATCCAGTCGGGACGCTTCGGGTCCACCACGGCCAGAGTCACCAGATAAGTCTGGCCAGGCGCAGGCGGCAGCTCGAAAGTGACGGGAACTCCGTCGGCCGCCTGGCTCGAAGGACCGGCCAGCAGGCATCCGCCCAGCAGGGCAGCACAGAGAAGACGATGAAACAACTTCATGATAAGTGGCAGGTCGGAATGAATCGTAGTGGCTCCAGGAGCAAACGGCCACTGCACCATACGTCATGCGACCGTGCATCTTCTCCGTGGCCGGCATTTTCCCTCGCTCTACCTGCCTGCGGCAAAGGACCGCCGTCGATGTACCCGGCGAACCCTTGGAAGTGCCAGACAATGGTTTTGACCAGCCGCGCTCGTTTTTATACTTTCTACCCCTCCCCTTTCCCTTCTAAAATCCCTCCATGAAAGCTGTTGCCCTCACCCGCTACCTGCCCATCGCTGATCCCGAGTCCTTGAATGATGTCGATCTGCATCAGCCCGTCCCGACGGGACGCGACCTTCTGGTGCGCGTGAAGGCCGTTTCCGTGAACCCTGTGGACACCAAGGTGCGCGCGCCGAAGGACAATGTGGAAGCCACGCCCAAGATCCTGGGCTGGGATGCCGCTGGCGTGGTGGAAAGCGTGGGCCCGGACGTGACCCTTTTCAAGCCGGGCGATGAGGGCTACTATGCAGGAGACATC
>JBGGMQ010000151.1:0-2984 GCA_041287975.1 Verrucomicrobium sp.
GGGTCAGTCTTTTGTCTTCCCCGCTGGCGGCAGAATCTGCTTCTTTCTCAACGCTTCCTCCAGAGCTTCCTTGTTGGTCTTGCCAGGATCTATCAAGGCCGTGACGAGGCCTTCGCGGAAGCTGGCGGTGGCTTGGGCTACGCCCTCCAGTTTGGCGACGGTTTCATAGGCGGCGAAGCTGCAGGCCTTGCAATCCAGTCCCACGACGGGGATCTCCACCCGGACCAACTTTTCCGGGGCGATGGTGAAGCGGGGCTGGATGCCGAAGGTGCCGCTGGAGGCAGTGCGGAGTTTCTCATCGAACCGCTTGAGGATGTCGGCGGGCTTGACGCCTTTGAAGGCGAGGGCGGGATCATAGCGGAAGGCGGCCTCGCCATGCGGATAGTCCACACTGGCCAGCTGGATGTCGGGCAACTGCTGCTCCAGGCTGGCTTTGAGATCGGCTTCACGATCCGGGGAGAAAAGGCCGGTGACGCGGTAGGTCACGGAGACCGTGCCTGTGGCGGGCTGGGCCTCTTCTGCATGAAGAGGGCCTGCTGATGCCAGAAGCAGAAGCATGGAAGCGACGCCGATCCTCAGGAAAGTGAAAGTCTTCATCGCGTTTGAAACAGGGGGCTGAGGACGAGTTCATGCACCAGGGTGCGAATGCCACCGCCCTGCTCCAGAGTGCGCTGCACGAGGGCATTGATCTGCTCGCGATCTGTGAAGGCGATGTCCCGACCCGTGGCGTAGATGGTGAGCTGCTGGGCGAGGTTGCGCAGCAGCGGCTCGGGATGGGCGGTCAGGTTTTCCTGAAACTCGCGAATGCCGGCGAACTTGCGCCCGTCTGGCAGGGTGCCGGAGGGATCGACCGGAGGGCCCACGGTAAAGGCGACGCCGATCAGCGGATCAATGGAACCGCGTGGGCCGCGCTCGCCCTCGCCCAGGGAGCGGTAGCGGGTGCGGAAGCCGCCGATGACGTCAAATGACTCCAGGGCAAAACCGGGAGGGTCGATCTTCGCATGGCAGGAGGCGCATGAGGCATTGTTGCGGTGCAGGTCCAGTTGCTCGCGAATGGTGCTGGCGCCCCGCACATCAGGCTCCACTGCGGGAGTATTGGGTGGTGGGGGATCGGGTGGCTGGCCTAGGAGCCGGGCCATGACAAAGGCTCCGCGGGGCACAGGGCTGGTGGTAGTGCCGTTGGCGGTGACCTTGAGCACGGCGGCCTGGGTGAGGAACCCGCCGCGGGGACAATCCGGAGGCAGGGCTACGCGGCGGATCTGCGAGCCGGTGAGGCCGGGCACGCCATAGTGCACCGCGAGCTTCTCGTTCAGCATCGCGAAGTCGGAGCGGATGAGGTGTGCGGCATCCAGGTTCCGGTCCAGGAGTTCACGGAAATAGGCACGGGATTCTGCGACCATGCAGTCCTGAAGGTAGGAGCTGAACTCCGGGTAGAGCTGCTTGTCCGGGTCATTCGCGGCAATGGAGCGGAGCTTGAGCCACTGGCCGAGGAAGTCCTCCACAAAGCGCTGGGACTTGGGATCCTGGAGCAGGCGTTCCACCTCGGCGCGCAAGATCTCCGGGCGACGCAGACTGCCATCGCCTGCCAAGGAGACAAGCCGGGCATCGGGGGCCGCATTCCACAGGAAGTAGGCGAGTCGCGTGGCCAGGGCGGGGTTGTCGAGCGGCCACGGAGGTTCGATGAGATAAAGAAAGTCTGGCGAGCACAGAGCCGCGCGGTAGGCCCAGCGCATGGCCGTTTCAAAGCAGTCGCCAGCCTTCAGGCGGGACTCGAACTGGGCCAGATACGCCTGGCGCACCTCAGGCTCCACGGGGCGGCGGAAGGCCTTAGGCAGGAAGCTGGCCAGCAGGCGGTCGGCATCGCCCATGGGATCGGAGCTTTGCACCGTCCAGAGGCCTTTGTCAGGGTCGGGCCGGTTCATGCCTGCTCCGATCTGGCGGATCTTCTTGCGCAAGGGCGCACGCACGCCGGGGTGGGCTGCGGGCTGCCACTCGGTCAGCGGCAGGCTGCCAAAGAGCACCTGGTGGGCCTTGGGCGGCCACTGGTCGTGGATCGGGCCTTCCACCTCCAGCCAGTCCACGGCGATGGCCGGGCCGGTGAAGGCCATGGCACGGCCTTTGCGGTTATAGACGGTAACAGGGGCGAGCGAGGCGGCGTTGAACCCGATGATTTCGTTGTGGTTCAGCCAGGTGGTGAGTTCGTGCACCTTCGAGTCCATGGAGGGGGCGTCGTAGTAGCCCAGCACATAGCTGGGGTGCTGGCCGCCCCGGCCGTCTCCGGTGAGCTGCACCACCGACAGGCGTGCTGCCTCCGTGCCGCGCGAGGGGAGGACCTGGCCCTTGTCCCACTGGAAGCTCCAGAGGGACGTGCGGAGGCGGTAGTTTCCTGGATAGATGGTGACATGCTCCATGAAGTATGGGCTCACCGACTCGTCCTCATGGCGGAAGAGGCCGACGGAGGCTCCGTTGGAGAATGAGCCCATGCGTTCGTGCGCCCCCTGGTCGATGTGGGGCTGCTCGCCTGAGGGCGGGAAGTCCGGGTCGGGCTTCTTGTCCTTCAGCAGGACGCCATCCCCATTCATGATGATGTGCGCCACGAAACCGCCGCGATTGGCCAGCGAGATGCGGCGCTTCTGCACGGTGGGAGGCTCAGGTCGGGTGGCAATCGCGAGATCCAGCGTGCGGTCCGCCGCATCCAGATACTTGGCCAGGTTCACATGGGAGATGTCCAGCGCGTCGCTGTTCTTGTCGAAGCCATGGGCGGAGCCGTCGGAGGGCAGTTCCCCTGCGAGGGCGATGCCGGGCATGTCGAAGAGGTCGCGCACGGTGTTCTCATATTCGGCGCGCGTGAGACGGCGGGCACCCGTGCGAACCACGCCTTTGAGACGGGCCGTTTCCGCCTCGGTGAGGGAGGCCTTGAGTGACTGCTGAAAGGCCGTGGTTTCTGCGGCAGCGGGGCGCTCCCTTTTGGCGGGAGGCATCTC
>JBGGMQ010000152.1:0-4165 GCA_041287975.1 Verrucomicrobium sp.
TGGAGATCGCCTCTCCCAGTCGCCATTCTGCGTGACCTCTCCACAGAAATGCTTGCTTGTCCTCCACTCGCTTTCAACTTATCCTGCATGAGTCATGACGACGCCCCCGCCTCAACCCGTCCGCCCTCTGATCACAGAGGAGCAGATGCGGACGATCTTGTCCGCGCGGCGCTCGATCACCTCCGAGGAGTTCAAGAAGCAGGTGGAAGCCCATCTGGGCCGCCCTCTCGTACCCGGCAGGAGAAAAGTCTCCTTCAATGGGCAGACCGTCTGGGTCTCCTGCTGAACGCGGAGGAAATCGCAAAACTTGCTGATCGAGGCGGCCAGGAACACGATATCTACAGGCAGGGCGACCGCGTCTTCAAGGTCACTCGCAACGGAGTCTTCGGCCTCAGTCCCGGCATTGAGCTGGCGCTGGTTTCCTCCTCAGAAGACGCCCGCCGCTTCCACCTTTGGGAAGCCTCCCCGATTGAATACCTCGAACGTCTGCGGCTCCAGAACGAGCTCGTCCCCGGCCTGAACCGTCTCGAGGGCGTGATCTCCCAGACCAACGGCGATATCGCCATCGTCACTTCCCAGCCGCGCTTTGAGATCGTGGCCGTCTCCACCGCGGAGATTGATGCATGGTTCGCCTCCTTTGGCTTCGAGAAAATCGCCCCTGCCGCCTACTACCGTACGGAGGACAATCTCGGCATCTTCGATGCGCATGACAAGAACCTCGTCCGCGCGGAAGATTTCCTCATCCCGTTCGATGTCATCCCCTGCCATCCAGCCGGTGGTTTCCTCGACTTCATCGCGGACACACTGGCAGCCGGCCACTCGCTCCAGGCCATCCGCACCGTCACTACGAAAGGGATATCGGGAAAGACAAAAGACTAGAAGACAGAAGACGAAAGACATGAGGAGATCGCCTCTCCCAGTCACTGCCGGGTTCTCCGCACCCTCCTCCGACGCCGCAAGCCTCCAGCACTTCCTAGAACCCAGCACCCCCAACGCCTGGCGACGCAGTCGCTTTGGAGTGCGTGCGGGAACCGCCGCTTTCGGGAGGACAAAGGTCGCACTGAAACGACCCGAGGCAAGCGGAGCCCATGCCACGCCGCACCGTGAAGCCCAACCACGACGGAGGCTGATCCAACTCCCACTTTCCTGCAATTTCCACGTGCATTCGTGAAACAACGGGTTATTATCACCCATGCGCTGTGCATCGGCTGCTGTCGTATGAATGACTCCGACAACCCAGCTCGCGGCCCTGCCCCGGGCGAGCCACTTCTCGTGAACCGCCAGGAGGCCTGCCGCATCCTGGGGATTGGGAGCACCACGCTCTATCATCTGTGCCAGGGCGGAGCTATTCGCAGCGTGCTGGTGAAGTCGCACTCCAGTGCCGGCCAGGGGCAGGGCGGCCGTCGTCTCTACGTCATGGCCTCCCTGAGGGAGTACGTGAACCGCCTCCTGCAGGAGCAAGCCTCGATCCTGACCTAGGCCTCTCCATCCAGCTCTCCAGCCGCCCTCCATCCAAGGGCGGGAGATACGTGCCCCATTGGTTTCAGGCAACAACATTCCAGCAACAAGTCCGCCCCCCGTCACCATGCCTGCCAGCCTCACCGACCGCGCCTGGAACTACATCGCCACCATGGAGCCCTCCATTCTCGGCCAGCGGGGCAGCACGGCCCTTTTCAATGTGGCCTGTGTCCTGGTCAAAGGGTTCTCGCTCAACGAGGAGGACTGCCGGAGCCTGATCGAGCGCTGGAACGAAGCGCACGCACGCCCGGTGTGGAGCAGCCCGGAGCTCCGGCACAAACTCGCCTCCGCCGCCCGCAGCAGCCGCCGTGAAGGTTATCTCCTCGATGCAGAGCCTGCCATGCCCGCCTCCACCCGCCGCCGTGTTCCTGCGGCGCTCTGCCCCACACGCATGCCCGCCCGAAACCACGCCGCCGAGCGGGCCCAGGTCCGATTTCAACCCGTAACACCCGGGGATGAGGCTCGGATCGTGCAACTGCGGCATGCCTCACCCGCAATCGTGCATGCGATGGTCAATCGCGGCATGATCCGCACTATCATGCAGGACGGGCACCGCTGCTGGGCCATGATGGAGGGCACCTTTGCCCAGGCCCGTCGCTATGACGGCGGGCTCCTGCCCACCTCTCATGGGGAACGCAAATGCAAAACCCTGCCTCGCTCGCAAGGGCGGTTCTTCGGCACGAGTTGTTTCCACACTGACCACCCCATTCTGATGGTGGAGGGTGTGGTGGGTCTGCTGGAGGCGGCATCGCTCATCGATCACTCCTTCGCACCCTGGCTGCCCTTTGCCGCGATCTCTGCCAGTTCCCGCTTCGAAGCCGACCCGCAGACGCTGCAGCGCTTCCGGGGTCGCCGCGTGCGAATCGTGCCAGATGAAGGCAGCGCAGGCCTGGAGGCCGCAGCGCACTGGCTCGCGGCTCTGGAGCCCTTCGCCACGCAGGTGGACATCTTCAGCCTCCCGCCCGGCCTCAAGGACCTGGGTCCCCTGTTGAAGGCACCAGAGGCGCACGCGGCCCTCATTGCGGAACTTTTCCAAAACACATGAACATCACACATATCATCAAGCAGATGCCGGAGTACCAGCGGGCCAAACAGCGCCAGGAGCAGGGCAGCCCTGCCCAGGAGGCTGAGCAGGACGAGCCGCAAACTCCCGATGCCAGCGCTCCCGCTGAAGGAAGCACCGCCTACAACGATGACCGCAATGCCACGGACTTCATCGACCGCTTCCACGAGGAGATCCGCTACTGCTGGAGCTCAGACTCCTGGCACCAGTGGAGTGGCATCCGCTGGAAGCCCCACCCGAGCAAAGGCGTGATGCACCTCGCCCGCCAGTTCTGCCGGGAGCTGCGGCAGGAAGCCCAGACGCTGCCCGACAAAAAGGCACGCAAGGACGCCGTGAGGCGGGCCAGGGATTTAGGAAACAAATCTCGCATGGTGCCCATGGTGGATCTCGCCACGCTGGATGCGCGGGTCTCCGTGGCCGACGCCGCCCTGTGGGATGCCCACCCCATGCTGCTGGGTCTGGAGAATGGCATGGTGGACCTCCGCACCGGGCAGTTCCTCCCGCCCGACCGCCAGTGGCTCATGACGAAATGCTGCGATGTCAGCCATGACGCAGGGGCGGCCTGCCCGAAGTGGGAGTCCTTTGTGCAGCGCATCCTGCCCGACCCGGAGGTGCGGCGCTTCATGCAGATCTCCGCCGGCTACTGGCTCTCTGGAGACACCTCCGCACAGATCTTCTGGTTCCTCTACGGTGCAGGAGCGAACGGCAAGTCCACCTTTCTGGAGATCATCTCCCGCATCGGCGGGGACTATGCCCGCCGCGCAGGCAACTCCATGCTGTCGGTTACCACCAACAACCGTGAGGCAAGCCTGGAGCTCTCCACCCTGCCGGGCGTACGCCTTCTGGTCGGGTCTGAGATGGGCGACGGCATGCGGCTCAACACGGAGCTGCTCAAGGACATGACAGGGGAGGACACCCTCACCGCCCGGGCCCACTACGAGTCCCACTTCAACTTCAAGCCCACCTGCAAGCTGGTCATGTTCGGCAACCACAAGCCCGTGATCACGGACACGGACGGCGGCATCTGGCGCAGGCCAAGGTTGATTCCTTTTACCCAGGTCATCCCTGAGGCCGAGCGCAATCTCAAGCTCAAGGACGAGCTGTGGGAGGAGCGCAGCGGCATCCTCAACTGGTGCCTGGAGGGCCTCCGCCTCTGGCGGCAGGAGGGGCTCACGGCCCCGGCGAGTGTTATTTCCGTGACCGAGTCCTTCCGCGAATCGTCAGACATCCTGGGCGAGTTCCTGCGGGAGCACACCCAGGCCGAGCCGGGAGGACGCCTGCTGCTGAAGGATCTGTACGCCCGCTACACCTCATGGTGCAACTGCACGGGACACAGGGGCGTGCTGAGCGACCAAAAGCTGCGCTCCCGTCTGGAGGAGCGTGGCCTCGACGTAGCGCTCAACAAGCACGGGCGGGTGATCATGAACATGAGCTTGAAGCCCTCTGATGACCCCTTTGACAACCTCTAACTGTAGAGACCCGGGATGGCGGGTGGTGAAGATGGTGAAGTGGTGAAATTCCAACAAACTTTTCCCCACAGCATCATTTTTTCGGAAGGGGAGCAGCCCGGGGAGTGATCGCCAT